>VGTH01000049.1 GCA_016874755.1 Deltaproteobacteria bacterium
GCCGAGCCGGCGGGAGGGCCGCCCAAGACCACGGTGATGGTTTTATCTTGATAAAAGGGTGTTTGAGCTTGGCTCGGGCTTGCGCTCCAGAGCGTGAACACTAACAGAACCAACAGAGTTTTCATGACCCCTCCGACGAAAGTCAGTTTTCATACTCCGGCGCGGCCAAAATGTCCAATGGCGGTTTGCACCATCCTCTTGAAAACTCTGAAGTTTCAGGTCCAATAGCGATCTGAAGCTGTCACTTGGAGAGGAGTGCTGCATGGTTCGTTGGTGGGCGAAATGTTTCTTGTGGATGATGCTTTTGAGCCTGGTGAGCGGGCGCGCCACGGTGTACGGCGCTGAAGCGCAAGAAGAATGGAAGCGCGTCATCGAGGCGGCCAAGAAGGAAGGCAAAGTGGTTGCCGGCGGGCCGCCCACGGCGGTGCTGCGCAAGCAGTTTAAAGACACCTTCGAATCGCGTTTCGGCATTGAGCTCGAGCTCCTTTCCGCGCCCGGTCCGCAGAATGCGCAGCGGGCGATTTCGGAATTTAAAGCCGGTGTGAAATTTTTTGATGTGCTGCATGGCGGCTCGGGCACGCTGCAGCCGCTCAAGAATGAAAACATGCTGGCGCCCTTCATGGAGCAGATTATTCTCTCGGAAGTGAAAGACGCCAAACAATGGTGGGGCGGCCATCTCTGGGAAGACAACGTTAAGAGCCATCGCTTTATTTATTCTTTCTCGGCCGATTTCTCCGTGCCGCCATTTTACAACTCGTCGCTGGTCTCGCCCGGCGACGTAAAATCCTACGACGATCTTTTGCAGCCCAAGTGGAAGGGCAAGATCGGCATGTTTGAGCCGCGCGTGCCGAGCGCTGGCCAGGGGCTGTGGGGGTATCTGATGCGAGCCAAGGGTAAGGAGTATTTGCAGAAACTGGCCGAGCAGAATCTCTACATTCATCGCGACGGCCAGCAGATCGCCGTCGCCCTGGCCAAGGGCAACGTGTGGATCGCCCTGGCGGTGGCGCAACGTTTCGTCGAACCCTTCATCAAGAATGGGTTGCCGATCAAAGTTTTGCCGGCAATGAAGGAAGGACTAGCGGGCAGCAACGGTTTCGGCACGGTGGCAATGATGGCCAATGTGCCGCACCCCAATGCCGCGAAAGTCTATCTCAACTGGCTCCTTAGCAAAGAAGGACAGGAGCTCTACGGCCGGGCGTTGACACAGGGCAGCCGACGTTTTGACGTCGATACCAAATGGCTGGCGCGTCACAACACGCCGGCGGCGAAGGATATCACGACGCCGGAAGAGTTCGAGAAGACCCGCTTCTACGGTGAGGATGTGATCGTCAACTGGCGCGAGCCCGCCGGCGAGTTTGCGCGAAAAATCTTAAAGTGAAGGAAGCTCATGGCAACTGCACCTCTGGTAAATGTCTTTGATTATGAAGCGGCGGCGAAAGAGCGGCTGCCGAAAGAGGAGTACGACTACATCGCCGGTGGCGCGACCGATGAGATCAGCGTCGATCGCAACCGGCGCGGCTACTCGAGCTGGGCGTTTCGCCCGCGCGTCTTGCGCGATGTCAGTAAGCTCGATCTTTCGACCACCGTGCAGGGCACAAAAGTCAAATTGCCGGTGTTGATCGCGCCCTGCGGCGGCCACAAGCGCGCTCACCCCGATGGTGAGCTGGCAACCTATCGCGCCGCCGCGGCGCGTGGCACGATTCTCGCGGTCAGCGCCAATTCCAATACCTCGTTCGAAGACATTGCGAAGGCCGCCAAAGGAAATCTCTGGGTGCAGCTCTATCCGTTTCGCGACAAGGCCATGACGGAAGAATGGTTGCAGCGCGCCGAAGACACAGGGTACAAGGGCATCATTGTCACTTTGGATTCGCAGTGGCCGCCCAAGCGTGAGCGCAACATCCGCAACAACTACCAGCGCACGCGCGGGGTCAACTATCCCAAAACCGGCAAAGACACGCCGCGACCGGCAGGTCGAGCCGGCGAGGGCTCAGATCCGGCGGCGACCTGGCGCGATCTCGAATGGATCAAAAACGCCACGCCTTTGCCGGTGGTGGCCAAAGGTGTGTTGACCGGTGAAGACGTCGAGTTGTGCGTCGACGTCGGTGCCGACGGTGTGATCGTGTCCAACCATGGCGGCCGACATCTCGACAACACGTTGGCGACGGTGGAAGTGTTGCAGGAAGCCGTGGAAGCGGGCCGGGGCCGACTTGAAGTTTATCTCGACGGCGGTATTCGGCGCGGCGCCGACGTGGTCAAGGCGATCGCGCTGGGAGCGCGCGCCGTGTTCATCGGTCGCCCGCTCTTTTGGGGTTTGGCGGTGGATGGTGAAAAAGGCGTGGTGCGCGTGCTCGATCTGCTCAAAGAGGAGATCGAAATCACCATGGCGAAGTGCGGCCGGCCGACGATTGCCAGCATCGATGGCTCGACGATCGTCAAAGTGCCGCCGCTACCCTAAACCGAGTCTATCTCGGATTTATCTCGCGCAGAGGCGCTGAGGACGCACAGGTTCGGAGGGTTTTTGATGAAATACGAACTTTATTACCAGCCTTCGATTCAAGGGCGCGGTGAGTTTGTTCGGCTTGCCTTAGAAGATGCCGGGGCGAATTACGTCGATGTGGCGCGCGACCCCAATTTCGGTCGGCCGGGGATCATGAAGATTCTTGAAGATCCGAAAGTAGAGCACCCGTCCTACGCGCCGCCGTTTCTCAAAGCGGGTAAGCTGATGATCGGGCAGACGGCCAATATCCTGCAATACTTGGGACCGCGCATAGGCCTCGCGCCGAAGAGCGAGGCGGCGCGGCTGTGGGTGCATCAGCTACAACTGACGATCACCGACTGGGTGGCCGAAGTCGGCTTGACCCATCATCCGATCGCCAATGCGCTCTATTACGAAGAGCAAAAGCCCGAGTGCGCGAAGCGGGCTTTCTATTTTCGCACGCAGCGAATTCCCAAATTTCTCGGCTACTACGAAAAGATTCTCAACCACAATTCCAAAGGCGCGGACTTCTTGCTCGGTATGAAAATTTGCTATGCCGATCTCTCGCTGTTTCAGATGGTCGAGGGCTTGCGCTATGCGTTCCCACGCACGATGGCGAGCGAGGAGCCGAAGCATCCACGCGTGGTCCATGTTCATGACAAAGTCAAAGCGCGGCCGCGGCTTGCCAAGTATCTAGCCTCGCCACGACGCTTGGCGTTTAACCAGAACGGGATCTTTCGCCATTATCCAGAGTTGGAAGAGTCGCAGGGTTGAAAAAAGTGGAAACGCGGAAAGTGGAAAACGGAAATCCGGAATCGCTTTGGCCTATAAGATCGCCTTCTTGAGATCCGCAACCTTTCCGTTTCCCGTGTTTCTGTTTTGTCATGATTCGGAGGACTTATGTTGAGTCACGAAGAAAATAAATTTCTATGCCAGGTCGGCCCCGGCACTCCCGGCGGCGAGTTGTTGCGCCGCTATTGGCATGTGGTCGCAGCGTCGGGCGAACTCACCGCGGCCAAGCCTAAGAAGCGCGTCAAGATTCTCGGTGAAGATTTGGTTTTGTACCGCGATCGCAGTGGCAACTATGGGCTGGTTGCCGAGAAGTGCTCGCATCGCGGCGTGTCGCTCTATTATGGCTTCGTTGAAGACGATGGTATTCGCTGCGCCTATCACGGCTGGAAATTCGATGCCTGTGGCAAGTGCCTCGATCAACCGTTTGAAAACCCCGAGGCCGACTTCAAGGGCAAGATTCAGCATCCCGCCTATCCGGTGATACGGCGCAGCGGCCTGTTGTTTGCCTACATGGGGCCGCCGGAAAAAAAGCCGCTGCCACCCAAGTGGGACTTGTTGATGCGCGACGACGCCAAAAAATCGGTCGACGTTTGCGAGACGCTGCGCTGCAATTGGCTGCAGGCGATGGAGAATTCCGTCGACCCGACGCATACCTATTTTCTCCATTCGCACACATTAAAAGTAAAAGGCGATCCCGACCACGTGCCGTTTCACTACCGCATGGTGAGCAAGGTCGATTTCGACTTGGTGGTGCAGCCCACCTGGGCCGGCATTCAGAAGCAGCGCATCTTCGAGGACAGAGACGCGCCGCCGGAGACGCCGCACCCGCTGGTGTTTCCCAACATATTATTTGTCCCCGTGCGCATCGGCTACGCCATGCACTTCCGCACGCCGATCGACGATCACAACACGCAAGTCTTTCAACTGCGTTTCAGCCCGAGCAAAGACGGCAAGCCGGTGGCGCAGCCGGATGATATTCCCATCGAATACGTCGGCACGACCAATGAAGCCGGCGAGTTCCATATGGATAATTTCACGAGCCAGGACCACATGGCGTGGGAAACCCAGGGGCCATTGGCCGATCGTTCGAAGGAGCACCTCGGCGAAGCCGATCGCGGCATCATCATGTTTCGCAAACTGCTGCGCGAACAGATCGAAGCCGTGCAGAAAGGGCAAACCCCTGTGGGCGTAAACTACGATGCTGCCAAAGACGAAACGATTCGCATGATTCCCGAAGGCAGCGCCTACGATGCTTTTTCGTTTAACGCTGCGCGGCAGCAGAGTTAACCCTAATCTTTGCGAGGACTCTTCTCCTCTGTCGGTTTGCCCGTCATCGGCACGAAGCGCACGGGAAGGGTGCGCAGCGTTTCCATTCCCGACACGGTGCGCCGCAGGATGCGCAGTTCTTGGGTGCCAGTGCCAACCGGGATCGCCATCAAGCCGCCAACTTTAAGTTGCTGCACCAAGGCCGGCGGTATCTCGTCCGGCGCAGCGGTCACCATGATGCGATCGAAGGGTGCCTGTTCCGGCCAGCCAAGATAGCCATTGCCGGTGCGCACATGAATATTTTTGTAATGTAGATCCGCTAGCGTCCGCCGCGCCCGCTCGGCCAAGGGCGCGACGATCTCGATGGTGTAAACGTCTTTTGCCAGCGGGCTGAGCACCGCCGCTTGATAGCCGGAACCGGTGCCGATCTCGAGCACGCGGTGAGCCGGTTCCAGCGCCAATTCTTGGGTCATGAACGCAACGATGTAGGGCTGCGAGATAGTCTGACCATGGCCGATCGGCAGCGGGAAGTCGCCATAGGCGAGCTGTCGTTGCGGCTCGGGCACGAAGAGATGGCGCGGCACGGTCAGCATCGCCTTGAGCACACGCGAGTCGCGGATGTCACGGCCGCGCAGCTGTTCATCCACCATCTGTCGCCGCTCTGCGGCCCGTTCGTCGGCACTGGGTTGGGCGTTGCTACTGCTGTAATGGACGCCAACCAACAAACATGCCGCGCACAGCGCTGCCACCGTCGAAGTGTGGCTGAGCCGCGAGAATATAGAGGGACTTTGACGCACGCTGAAAGACATCTGCTAGCCCGGATTATTCATCGCTGCGGCGCGATCGAAGTGAAACTCTTCCGGAGCGAAGGCAACAGATATCCGCTTCGACGCCGCCTTGTAGGGGGGCGACCGGCGGTCGCCCTGCTCTGCGAATCGCAGTGAAAAGGTCGAAGAGATGCCAAGCATCGGCGCATTAAACCGAACGATTTGCGCTGATGCCTGCGCTCCTCCAGAGTTCCACTTCGATCGACACAGTGTCATGGGTTTTCCCGGTCGCATGAATAATTCGGGCTAGCGCGACTTGGCGGCGCGCCGCGCGGCTTCTTGAACGGCGCGCGCTGCGTAGACCTTTGCTAAATGAGCGCGGTAGTCGGCGCTGGCGTGCAGGTCTTCGAGAGGTTCTAGAGCATCGGCGATTGTCGCTGCGGCACTGACGATCAGTTTGTCGGTGAGTTTTTTGCCACGCAACAGGTCGGCGACCGCGGCGGCGCGAAACGGTCTGTCGGCCAAGCCGGTCACGCCAATGCCGATGTCTTCGCAGCTACCTTTGCCATTCACTCGAACCCAGGCGGCGACGCCGACGATGGCGAAGCCGGAGGCCTGCTGGGGCATTTTCAAATAGACGCTGCCGGTGCGGCGCTGGGGCAAGGGAATGCGAATCTCGCTCAGAATTTCCGTCGGCGCGGTGGCGCTGGTCATTGGGCCGATGAAGAAATCATCGGCGTGGACGATGCGCTCGACATTGGCCTCGACCAAGTTGAACTCGGCGCCGAGCGCCAGCATGGCCGCCGGCCAATCGGCGGCAGGGTCGGCATGCACCAGGCTGCCGCCGATGGTGCCGCGGTTGCGCACCTGCACGTCGCCGATGGCGCGCGCGGTCTCGCAGAGCAGCGGGGAAGTCTTCTTGAGCAGTGCGGAGCTTTCGATTTGATAATGGGTTGTCAGAGCGCCGATGACGATCTTGTCCTTTTTTTGGCGGATTCCTCTCAGCTCGGCGATCTTGCCGATATCGATGAGCAGCGTCGGGTTGGCGAGCCGCAGTTTCATCAATGGCAGCAAGCTATGGCCGCCGGCGAGCAGTTTGGCGTCGTCGCCATGCTGCGCGAGGGCGCGCAGCGCCTCGTCGATCGTCCGCGGTGCGATGTGATCGAAAGCGGTCGGGATCATCGGGTCGTCTCACTCGGAGAGCAAACCTCGCGCAAAGCTCGCAAAGGACGCCAAGTTCGGAAAGAAATCGTTTCTTTGCGTCCTTTGCGCCTTTGCGCGAGGCAAATTCTTTGTCCGACCATTTGCGTTATCACTTGCGCACTCTCTTTTTCGCAGCCGTGCTCGCCTGGCAGGCACGCCAGATTTTCTGCGGCGTCAGCGGCATGTCGAGATGGCTGACGCCGAGGGGCGCCAGCGCGTCAATGACCGCGCTGACGACTGCGGGCGTCGAGCCGATGGTGCCGGCTTCGCCGATGCCTTTGATGCCGAGCGGGTTTACCGGCGTCGGTGTTTCGGTGTGCGCGAGCTGAAAGCGCGGCAGATCGGCGGCGCGCGGAACTGCGTAGTCCATCAGGCTGCCGGTGGTGAGTTGGCCGTTGTCGTCGTAGACCACGGCTTCATAGAGCGCCTGTCCGAGCCCTTGGGCAATGCCGCCTTGGACCTGTCCGTCGGCCAGCAGGGGATTGATCACTTTGCCGCAATCGTCCACCGCGAGATATTTTTTGATTTCGATTTGGCCGGTTTCGGGCTCGATCTCGACGACGCAAATGTGAGTGCCGAAGGGAAACGTAAAGTTAGACGGTTCGAAGGTCGAGTCGGCGGAAATTTCGCTGGCGAGATTGGCGGCCGCAGCTTGGCGCGCGATTTGTTGAATCGTCATGCCTTTGCGCGGCACGCCTTTGACGATGAATTTGTCATCGCTGAAGACCACATCCTCGGTTGCGGCTTCCAATAGTTGGGCGGCCAGTTCCTGCGCCTTCTTTTTAACTTCTTCGGCGGCGTGATAAATCGCGATGCCACCGACTGCCGTGGCGCGGCTGCCGAAAGTCCCCATGCCTTTTGCCACGGTGCCGGTGTCGCCGTGCAGCACTTCGACGTCGTCGAAGTCGACGCCCAATTGGTCGGCGACGATCTGGGCAAACGAAGTTTTCTGGCCCTGGCCGTGGGGCGACGCGCCGGAATAGACTTTGACTTTGCCGTCCGCTTTGACATCGACTTTGCCGTACTCCCAAAAGCCCGGGCCCATGGCGCAGATCTCGACGTAGGTGGAAACTCCGATACCAAGGTAGCGGCCTTTGCCGCGGGCGCGCTTTTGCTCCGCGCGCAGTTTGTCGTAACCGACAAGTTTCAACGCTTTGCTCAAGGCAAGCTCATAGTTGCCGCTGTCGTAGACAAGCCCTGTCGCGGTTTTGAAGGGAAACTCGGCGGGTTTGGGAAAGTTTCGCTGGCGCACTTTGACGGGATCGAGCTTTAACTCCCGGGCGACGCGATCCATCAAACGCTCGATGACATAAGTTGCTTCGGGCCGGCCGGCGCCGCGGTAGGCATCGGTTGACATTTTATTAGTGAATGCGGCTCTGACGGCAATGCCGATTGCCGGAATCTTGTAACAGCCCGAGAGCATCAAGCCGGTAAACGGCGGAATCGCCGGCGTGAACAATTGGTGATAGGCGCCAATGTCGGCAATGACGTTGTAACGCAGGGCGAGAACCCTTCCATCTTTCTTCACCGCGGCTTCCACTTCGCCCACTTGGCCTCGGCCGTGGATGGTTGCCTGGATATTTTCGCGCCGCTCTTCGATCCATTTGACCGGTCGTTTCAACTCTAGCGCGAGGAATGCCAGTAAAGGCTCTTCGGCGTAGACGTTGAGCTTGCTGCCGAAGCCGCCACCGACTTCCGGTGCAATGACGCGCACTCGGGTTTCTGGTAGTTTGAGCAGGTTGGCGAGATGGCCTTTCACAAGGTGAGGAATCTGGGTTGACGTCCAGACGCAAAGTCCTTGAGTGTCAGAATAGTTGGCCAACACACCGCGGGTCTCCATGGCGATCGGTGCCAAGCGTTGGTGCACAAGCCGTTGCTTGACGATCTTATCCGCTTGCTTGAACGCCCCGGCGACGTTGCCCCGTTCCTGCTGCCAACGAAAGGCCAAGTTGTCGGGCCACTGCGCGTGAATGACCGGGGAGGCCGCCGTCAAAGCTTTTTCCGGATCGGTAACCGCCGGCAATGGTTCATAGTCGACTTCGATGAGATCGACGCCATCGCGCGCCGTGTAGCGATCTTCAGCGACGACGGCTGCCACCGGTTCGCCGACATAGCAGGTTTTGTCGACTGCCAGCGCGCGATGATCGGGAATGCGCAGCGTCGGGTTGTCGGCGGTGGTGGGCAGCGTGCCGATGCGATTTTTCAGCTCCGCGCCAGTGTAGACAGCAACAACTCCGGCAAGCTGCCGCGCGGCACCGACAGCGATACGATTGATTTTGGCGTGCGCATGGGGACTGCGCAAAATCGCCGCGTGCAGGATGCCCGGCAACTTCACGTCGTCGACGTATTCGCCGACGCCGCGAATCAGGCTGGGATCTTCGCGGCGCTTAACCTTCGCGCCGACTAGTTTGCTAACAGGCATCTCGCTTCGCTTTCGCTACGCTCAAGTTTTGAGTTTAGGGTTTCGAGTCGCCTAACCCCTCACGCCTTACGCCTGACGCTCTTTGTCTTCGGCCTCATTTGTTTAGCCGCTTGCTGCACGGCATCGACGATATGCTGATACCCCGTGCAGCGGCACAGGTTGCCGTCGATGGCGTGGCGGATTTCCGTTTCGGTCGGTTTGGGGTTGCGCTGTAATAGTTGGTGAGCTGACAGAATCATGCCGGGCGTGCAGAAGCCGCATTGCAAACCGTGGCACTCCCAAAAGGCCTCTTGAATCGGATGCAGTTTCACGCCGCGCGCCAGACCTTCGATGGTCAGCACTTCGCCGCCGTCGGCCTGCACCGCGAGCACGGTGCAGGATTTCACGGCGTTGCCGTTGAGCATGACCGTGCAGGCGCCGCAGATGCTCGTGTCGCAGCCGATGTGGGTCCCCGTAAGCCCGGCAACGTCGCGCAGCAGATGGACCAGAAGCAGGCGCGGCTCTACTTCGTAGGATTTTTCGCTGCCGTTGATGGAGAGCGTTATTGGCTTTTTCGTTGCCATCGTCTATCGACGCTATAACGCAACGAACCACCGTGAAGCAAACCCAAATACAAAAAACTCCGAGGGTAGGGCGCGATTGATCGCGCCCGTTGTCCCGGCCGCGGCCGTGCGCAATGAATTGCGCTCCGGCTGCGAAATGCGTTCGGCCGTTGCCCAAAGCGCTTGACAACCGGTAGGCGTTTTCACTATGAATATACCAACTGGTTGGTTAACCTTTGAGACCGAAACTGATCAACCCGCCGACCCGGGAGAAGCTTTTGGAACAGGCCCAGGAGCTCATGCTGGAAAAAGGTTTCGTCGCCACGACGGTGGACGAGATCTGCCAAGCCTCCGGTGTGACCAAGGGAACTTTCTTCCACTATTTCAAGAGCAAAGAGGACTTGGCGAAGGCAGCCCTCGATCGATTCTTTTACCGCCAATTAGAGATGGTCGGGCGGGGCGCGCACCGCAGCGCCGATCCTTTAGAGCGGGTTTGTGCGCTGGTCGATTCGTTCATCGCCTACTCTAAACACCCAGCGACGCGCAAGGGATGCCTGCTCGGTAACTTTTCCCAGGAATTGTCCTCGACCCACCCGGAGCTGCGCCGCCAATGCGAGCAGCGGTTCGCGGAAGCCAGCGCCATCATGAAGCGGGAGCTTGATGCCGCGCGCGTTATGCATCTGCCGCGCGCTCGGCTGGATACCCTTGGGTTGGCCGAGCATTTTATTGCGGTCCTGCAGGGCTCGTTGATCTTGGCTAAAGCGAAGCAGGATGTTCACGTTATCGAGAAAAATCTGCTTCATTTTAAAGGCTATTTGCGCGCCGTGTTTGGCCGTTAGGGCGTTTTTCTTGGCCAATTATTAAACCAACTGGTTGGTTAATTTAGGAGGTTTTATGGCGATTGAACTCTATTGGGGCAGCGGCAGTCCGTTCGCGTGGCGCGTGATGCTGGCTTTGGAAGCGAAAAGATTGCCTTATGAGTCGAAGCTGCTGGAATTCTCCAAAGGCGATCACAAGTCGCCGGAGTTTTTGAAGTTGAACCCGCGCGGCAAAGTGCCGTGCCTGAAAGATGGCGACTTCGTGTTGTACGAATCGCTGGCGATGATGGCTTATCTCGACCGCAAGTACTCCGAGCCGCCCTTGTTCGGCAAATCGCCGGAAGAAACAGGTTTGATTTGGCGCGCGATTTCGGAGTGCGAGTATTTGACCAGCGCGGGCGACAAGGTGATCCGGCCGGTTTTCTTCGGTAAAGGCTTGGACAAGGTCGATGAGATAAAAGAAGCGGCGCAAAAGATTCGCGATGAGCTGAAGCGGCTCGACGAGCAGCTTGTGAGTGCGTCCTGGTTGGTCGGTGAAGACATGTCCGCAGCCGATATCGCGGTATTTCCGCTGGTGCAGCTCTGTCTGCGCGCGGCTGCGAAAGATGCGGCCAAGCCGTTTGACTTGAGAATTGCTCCTTTGGCTGAATATTTTCCCAGTGTCACCAAGTGGGTGCGGCAAATCGAGACGCTGCCCTACTACGAGCGCACCTACCCGCCGCACTGGCGGCAGTAACATTCTTTAAAGCATCGACCCCGGCGAAAATAAACTACGAGGAGGAAAAAACATGGCAACTAACTTCAAAGGAAGCTGTCTTTGCGGCGCAGTGCGCTATGAGTGCAATGCTGAACCGTTGTTTATGGGCAACTGCCATTGCCGCGATTGCCAGAAGGCAACCGGTGCGGCCTACGATCCTTGCATAGGCGTGCCCGCCGCAGCGTTGAAGGTCACAGGCGCTGTAAAGTATCACGACACCAAGGCGGATAGCGGCAACACGCTCAGCCGAGGCTTTTGCCCAGAGTGCGGCAGCCGTTTGTTCGCCAAGACCAGCGCCATGCCAGCCCTCGGCATGATTACGGCTGCCACCCTAGACGATCCCAGCCAGTACAAACCGAGCATGGATATATTTACCTCGAGCGCGCAGCCTTGGGATCATATGAATCCCGCACTGCCGAAATTTCCCAAGATGCCGCCGATGGGTGGGTAGTCGAGGTAGCGATTGATGTCTTGGTTGCCGTGGGTCGTCGGCGGGAGACCTGACATGATCGACTGGGCAAGAATTTGCGCCCGAATGCTTCTCATCGCGATCAGCGTGAGCCTGCTAGTCGCCGGCGCGCACGCCGCGGAGCGCACCAAAATCACTCTTGGCTATTCAACCACCGGACCCACGGCGGTGGGTTTGTGGATGGCTAAGGAGATCGGCGCGTTCGGCAAGTACGGCGTTGAGCCAAACTTGGTTTTCATCTCATCGAGCCCGGTGATGGTGCCGGCGCTGCTCGGCGGCGATGTGCAGTGCGCCATCGCCGGCGCCAACGCGGTCATCGCAGCCGCCGCCGGTGGCGCGCCGATCGTCTCGGTGGCCAGCCTGGCCAATCGACCGTACCTGCGCTTGTGGGCGCAGCCGGAATTTAGCCGCACCGATGAGCTGCGTGGCAAGACGCTCGGGGTGTCGCGCTTCGGCGCCACCACCGACAATCTGACGCGCATTCTTTTGCGCCGCTTAGGTTTGGAGAACGCGGTCAATATTCGCCAGCTAGGCGGCACCCTCGAAGTGGGGCTGGCTTTTCGCCACCGCCAGATCGACGGCGCAGTGCTAGCGACGCTGCGCACCGACGTGCCTTATCGCATTCTAGTCGAGCTGGCTGACTCTGGCATTCAATATTCGATGGGCCAACTGGTGGTTTCACGGGACTTTTTGCGCCGTTCGCCAGAGACCATGGAGAAAGTCCTGCGCGCCTATCTCGAAGGGGTGGTGGTCGTGCGCGATGGCGCGCAAAAAGAGCGCGTCGTCCGTACGATCGCCAGCGTGACGCGGCTCAAAGAGATGAAAGCAGTGGAAGAAATCTACAGCGATGCGGCAAAGTATCTCGACCGCATCCCGCGTGTGGAGCCAGAAGCGGTAGCCGCGACATTGGAACTAATGGGCAGGAAGGGCTTGCCGCTGGAAACCTTCGCGGACAACTCGATCCTCGATCGGCTGGTCAAAGAAGGCTTTGTCGATCAACTCTACAAGAAACGTTGAGTGCTGTTCCTAAAGCAAGAGAGGCCAGGCATTTTGCCTGGCCTCTCTGACTTGGTGGAACCTCGGGCTGTGTCTTTCTCTGTTGTTTATGCGTCCACGTTTTCGATGCTGTATCGGCGCTGTTGTGGTGAACTCTTCCTATTGCAACGGCGAGTCCAATCTCTCTTGGGCGGTCGGACCAGGATCTACCTTGCAGCATTGGGGCTTAGCGCTCGCGGATGCGTTCGAAATTCCTATTGAAGGGGAGGGCTTTCGAGGGACGGAGCAGGGCGCATAAGCCTGAATCCTTGACCCAACGCCGGCCTTGTCCTAGTTTAGCCCAATCCCAGAATCTCGGTCGGAGGATAGGAGGCCTGTCGCTATGTTCGCGCAGATCAAACACGCCGCCATTTACACGCCGAATCCAGCCAACACGATTCCGTTCTACGAGAAAATCCTCGGTATGAAGAAGATCACCACTGGCGCTGCTCAAAACGTTTGCGGGGTTGCCGGATATGGAGATGACCCGCAAGACTTACGAAATAGTGAAAGAGATTTGGCCGGATAACGGTATTCCGTCCGATAAAGGATTGGCGACGGCTCTGAGCATGGCCGATGTGCCGGCCCATGTTCCGGCTGATAAAATCGTCGATTGGTCGGTGGTAAGTGAGGCGGCAGCAGGGCAAAAAAGTCGTCCGTAAGGAGGCTTGAATCATGGACTCCGAAATGGCGGTCAATATCCCATATACCGCTGAAACTGGCGAGCCATTGGTCAACGAGACCTTTGGCCCAAATAATATTCGCCGGCGCAATTCAGGCACCCAAGAGTTGAAACCGATGATGCTCTGCAACGGCCGGCTCTTTGCCGAGCGCTTATCGCTTGAAGAGCAAGGATTTGTTTTCGTTGAGCACAGAACCAAAGTGACGGATTTTTTCGCGCCCGAACAGCTGCAGAAGATTTACTATCCTGAAATCGAAGAACTGATAAAGACCCAGTCCGGTGCTGCGCGCGTGGTGATTTTCGATCATACGCTGCGCTCGGGGAATGAAGCGGAGCGCGAGGAAAAATTGATCCGCGAGCCGGTGCTGTCGGCGCATAACGATTACACCGAGTGGTCGGGGCCGAACCGTGTGCGCGAAGTTCTGCCTGACGAAGCGGACAGGCTGCTGGCGCGCCGCTTTGCGATCATCCAAGTGTGGCGCGCCATCAATCAACCGATTCAGGCTAACCCGTTGGCGCTGGCCGATGCGAAAAGTATCGCGCCGAAAGATTTGGTAGTCGCGGAGCGGCGCTATCCGCACCGGGTGGGGCAGACCTATCGATTGAAGTATCGCCCCGAACATCGCTGGTATTATTTCCCGCAGATGCGGCGCGACGAGGCGGTGGTATTTAAAGTCTTTGATTCAGAAAAGGACGGCCGGGCGCGGTTTACGCCGCACACTTCCTTCGATGATCCGACCACGCCGCCCAACGCGCCGGCGCGACAGAGTATCGAGGTGCGAGCTTTTGCGTTTTTTTGATCTTGGCTGGGGACGACTCTATCGCCCGCTCGCTGCGCTCCATGCGTGTTTGCCGAAAAAGGACACACTCTAATCCAACCAATTGTTCCAATCTCGAAATCATAAGACTGCCTTCTGGAACTAGACTGTCTCGTCTTCCTCTTTGGAATCAACAAGCCCTTAAATACTGAAAATATATTCAGTAAAGGTTCGCTTCGGAAGGGAGCGAACCAAGAAAGCTTTCGAAGTCACGTCGAAGCTATGTCTGTGCAAGCAGCTGTGGTTGATCGCTCCCGAAACCGCGCCAGAACATAGGAGGAAACACCATGGAAACAATCAGCACGGTTCTCGCAGGCTATGGTCCTGGCGCTCGCTTACAACGCGAAGAGGCCCAAGAGCGTGCGACACCTATCGCTGTTCTAAGCAAGAAGTGACCAGGCCCAGGTCATGGGCCCAGCGCTTCAGGTCGCGCCGAAAGCACATCCATGCCATTACGAGCGACGCCGCCGGAGCCGACCAGGCAAAAACCGCAAATTTCACTAATCGCTCCGAGGATTGACACGCTCACCGGTTCAGCGCCATATCTCCGGCAAGAAAAATAGGTGGTTTAAATTTCCTATACATCTATACATATAAGCAAGCGAAAACCGTCCACGGCTACAACCGATAAGTCGGTGTTTTAATCGCTTGACGGACTTTTTTCAGACAAACAATTTAGAGGAAAAAACTATGAAACGAAAAATTACATTATCAATCGCGCTCGTTTTGAGCCTTGTTTTAGTATCGCTGATGAGTTCGGATTCGCCCGTCGGGGCGCAACCGCCGCAAAGATTTAGGGTTGCCACAGGTGTCATCACTCCCGCCGCGGGTCAGACACTCCGCGTTACGGTTGGTCGGGGATTTAGGGTTGACGACGTTAGCGTGCGCTTTATGTGGAGGCAATATATGGCGGCAGGTTGTAGCGGGATGCCTTCAATGTGCCGCCACACCGTTGCCTCGCAAGGCGCTACGCTACCGACAGCACTGGGCGATGACACTCTTTCGTTCGATATGCCGGGAAACGGAAACGGAGTCAATGTAGTAGTCGAGGGCAACAGTCGAAACGTCCAGATCAATGCCATGATTTTCAACAACGCTACGGGGGAAATTACGGCACTGTTGAGCGCCGGTGAAGTGGACACGTGGTGATGTTAATGGCGATGGCGTTTATACCAAAAAGACCAACCATGCTGGCGGACGCGAAAGAACTGCGCGGACATTCGAGATACGGCTTTCGCGCGATAATGTCAAAGCCGCTTGGAGAAATCTCGATTTGACACCCG
The DNA here is from genome assembly GCA_016874755.1 of Deltaproteobacteria bacterium. Lineage (NCBI taxonomy): Bacteria > Pseudomonadati > Myxococcota > Myxococcia > Deltaproteobacteria bacterium. Next base: position 15,331 of record VGTH01000049.1, read on the forward strand.
GAAAGGTTGAAAAACTTTAGCTCGACCCGATAAACCATTTTCAAAAAAAATCGTGTAAAATACCTGAGAAGTTTTTCCGGTAAATTTTATGCGCGATATTCCCGTTGGCAATGGCTCTCTGCTGGTAACATTTAACGAAAAATATCAAATCCGCGACGTCTTCTTTCCGCACGTCGGGCAGGAGAATCATACGGAAGGTTTTCCGTTTCGGTTCGGCGTGTTCGCGGACGGCGAATTTTCGTGGATTTTTGAGGGCGATTGGCAAATTTCGCTTAAATACTTGCCTGAAACACTTGTTACAGATGCCAAATTAACTAATGAAAATTTAGGTTTGGAGATTGTTTCAAACGACACGGTGGCGAGCCACGAAAATATTTTTCTGCGGCGTGTTCGTGTGTCGAATCTGCTCGATAAGACGCGGGATGTTCGGATTTTTCTGCACCACGATTTTCGGATTTCGGAAAACAAAATCGGCGACACGGCGTTTTATGAACCGGAAGCACTCGCGCTTGTCCATTACAAAAAAAACCGCTATTTTTTGATAAATTCGCGCCGCATTTTGACGCATTTTCTACGGGACGCAAGGCTTTCCGCGACCAGGAAGGCACTTGGCGCGACGCGGAAGACGGCGCGTTGAACGGCGGCGCGATAACCGAAGGCTCGGTAGATTCGACCGTTCAGATAAATTTAAACATCGAACCGCAAGGCGTGAAAGAATTTTATTATTGGATTTGCGCGGGCAAATCTTTACAGGAAGTTTCCGAGCTAAACACGCATATCAAAAAGCAAACGCCCGAACGGTTTCTCAAATCCGAGGATTGACACGCTCACCGGTTCAGCGCTATATCTCCGCCAAGAAAAATAGGTGGTTTAAATTTCCTATACATCCTATACATTTTGGACGCCCTTACTCCTTACTGCTCACCCCTCACGAATTCTCAGAGGTTGTACAGCGCTTTAGGATTGTCATAGAGAATCTTGTCGATATGCGTCGCCGGGACATTGCCTTGGCGCCGGATGTTTTTTAGCGCCTCGATTTCGGCGGAGGTATCGTTGTGGCCGTAGTCCGAACCGATGACGATGTTGTCTTCGCCGGCGTATTGCAAAACATAACTGAGATCGTCGTCGGTTTGGCAGGCGACGTAAAGGTGGTTCTCGCGCATGATGTCGCTCGGAGATTTCAGGCCATGCTGTTTGTAGCGGCGTGCCAACTCGTGAATCACGTAGGGCACCCATTGGGCTTTGACTTCGATGAAACCGAATCTCAAGTTGGGAAACATGGCGGGAATACCCTTGTAGACCAGCGTGTGAAAGGCGATTAGCACCGGTAATTTAAACAGCGAAAAGCCGCTCTCGCGCTCGAAATGATTCATCCATTGGAAGTCTCCGGTGGAGGCGTGGATGCAGATCGCAATATTGCGCTCGGCGGCGAGCTGGTAGAGCGGAAAGAAATAGGCGTCGCTGAGCAAGCGATCTTCGACCAAGCCGCGGATAAACAAACCGACCGCGCCGTTGTCTGCGGCGAAGCGAGTCTCGGCCAGTGTGTCTTCCATGTTGAGCACCGGCAGCGTCGCCACCCAGCGCAAGCGCTTTTGGCTCTTGCTGCACAGCTCAGCAATCCAGCGATTGTAGCTGCGGCACAAGGCGACTTCGATTTCCGGTCGATTGGTCAGCGGGGTTAAGAAGACCGTCGGGTAAAGCACCTGGACATCGACGCCCAACTGGTCCATGTGGCGCAGGCGCGCTTCGACCTCGCGCATCTCGCTGGAGGCGGCCGGCAGTTCCGTGCTGACGGGACCGCGTTCAAAGGGCCGGCGATCGATTAACCAAAATTGTTTGCGGCCATCCTGGCTGGCGACCATGACCGGACGAAACTTGTTTTCCGATTCTCGCAAGTAGTCCCAGGTGTGTTCCGATTCAATAACGTGAGCGTCGGCGTCGATGATGGCCATGACCGAATTCCTTGTAATTAGAAACCCGAGCGCTGGGCATGAGTGGGGGTGCTCCCCTCACTCCTCAGCCCCTGTCCTCACGGGATTTTCTAGTGCGTGCCGCAAATCACGTTTAACACGGCTTGGCGCTTATCTTCCTTGACCACTTTCAGTGCGCGCTTGAGCGCGGGCAGCATGTCCGCTGGATTGTCGACCATCTCGCCGTAACCGTCATGGGCCGAGACGATTCTTTCATAGCGCGGCGACGGCGCGAGGGAGGTCAGCGGATAATTGTTCGTGCTGGCGGACCAACCGTCGGGCAAGACCTGTTGGGTCGCCGCTTTGCTGGAATTCCAAATCGCATTGTTGCAGATGATCGTCAACAGCGGCAAGTCGTAGGCGTGGGAAACGAAGTGACAGGCCGTCGGATTGTTGAACATGTACGTCCCGTCGCCGCAGGTCACGATGACAGTTTTCTCGGGCCGTGCGAGCTTCATGCCCAAGCCGCCGCCGATGCCCCAGCCCAGGCCGCCGGCGGGTGAGCCGCCGAAGTAGGTCGCGGGTTTGCTGACGGTCAAATACTCGCTGCCGACGCCGTGGTCGCTGATGACGATGGTGTCATCGTCTCTGAGTTGATCGATGCAATGGGCCATCCATGCGTGGCTTATCGGCGTTGCGCCGCGGTCATGTTCGAGCTTTTGCTTCAGACCTTCGCGGTACTTCTTGTTCTTCGCGCGAATCTGCTCGGCACGCTCGGACAGTGCGCTGCCGCGGCTGGCGCTTTGTAGCTCTTGCGCTAAAAGCTCCAAAGCTAATTTCGGATCGCCACCAATAGAAATGTCTTTGGGGAAGCTCCGTATCGGAATATCGCCGTAATTGGGATCGCGGGCGATTTGTATGACTGTGGCATTTTCCGGCGGCGTGCCTTGACGCGGGTACCACGGCACATCGGACTCAACGACGACTACTACGTCAGCCTCCTTGATGTACGGCATGGAGTTGGTCCCCAAATAGAATTCGTGCGTGTTGGGAAAACTGACGAATGGACTGGCGGGTGTGACCACAGGGGCGACCAGCGCCTCGGCGAACCCAACCAGCGATTTCATCGCGGTCGGGTCGGAGCCTAGGCGGCCGGTGATGATTACGGGACTCTTTGCACTGCGGAGAACTTCCGCGGTGCGTTTGATCGAGGCTGTGCTCGGTGCCAAGGGCTCACTCTGTGCTTTGCGATTGGGGTGAATGACGAGGGAGTCCATCTTTTGCGCCAACACCTCGCGCGGCAGAGTTAAATAAACAGGTCCCTGAGGAGTGCCCGTCGCCATTTCGATGGCGCGATCGACGACGGCTTCCAACTGCTCGCCGTTGCGCAGCTCGTAGTCCCAGCGAGTGAATTCGCGCAGCAAGCTGCCCTGATCGAAAGATTCTTGCCCCCAGTGAATAAAGTTGCTGCGGCTGCCGCGCATGCCGGTTTCGGTGAGCGGCGTGCGCCCGGCGGAGAAAATCATCGGTACGTTGAGCCGTGAGGCGTTCATCACCGCCGCCGACGCATTGCCGGTGCCGACAATGACATGAACCATGACCACTTGGGGCTCGCCGGTGAGCATCGCATAGCCTTGCGCCATGCTGACGGCGACGAACTCATGCGGCACCGTGATCGGCACCGGATGGTTTTTCTTTTCGCTGGCGAATTTCGCCAGGCCATCGATAATCGGCCCGAAGTCCGTGCCGCTGTTGCCGAAAAAATACTTGATGCCACGAGCGCGCAGCAGTTCTAGATAAGCCTGGCCGACGGTTTCGACTGGGAGGGTAACGGTTTTCTTTTCCATAGAATGGACTCCTGATTTTATGCGATTTGTTTTTGTATTAGATCGATCAGCCAACTCACCGGCGTCTGATCTTGCACGCAGCGAAAGCCCTTGACGCCGTTTTTCCAATGGGGCAAATAGCGGTGCGAGCAGTCGCAGGTGTTGGCCGGGCCGCACATAGCTTTGTAGGTTTCGCCGCCGCTGCCGACGTCGGTCGAAGTCCATTCCCAGATGTCGCCGCGCTTCTTGAGCTTGTTCGATTCACAAGTCGACTTCCATTCATCCATTGTCGGCAGACGTTGGCCGATGAATCGACAATAACCAGCCGCCTCGTGAAAGTTGATCAGGACGACGGCGTCGTTCTCTTTGCCGGACGGAATGCGGCCGTTGATCCAGTACTCCGGCGCGGCGGCTCGGGTCGCAACCACAAATTTCAAATATTCCGCGTTGGTCACCTCGGTTGAGTTGAAGGTTGCGGATGCAAGGAGATAAATCGGCAGAACGATTGACCATAGGTGGCCAAAGCATGCTGTTGAAAGTCGACGAACCGAAAACCCAACCTTCATGCGGTTTCCTCGCGATAAAGTCCCAAGGCTCTCAACACCGGTGCATCGCTCATCGAAAACAAGATCGCGTCGTCGGTCGATGAAGAGTTGCTATGCCGGTGCGGGTTCCATACCGGTACGATGAAGGAGTCGCCTTTTTGCCATTCAAAGCGCTGCCCGCCGATCTCGCTTGCGCCGTGGCCGCGAAAAACGTGGTACAGCGTTGTGCTGGTGTGGCGATGGGATTCGGTTTTCTCGTTAGCGGATAAAAGTTGAGCGCTGCATTGAATCGTCGTCATGGTCGGACCATTGGTGAGTGGGTTGCGGTATTCGAGCAAGTAGCCGTCGTAGTTGCTGTGAGCTCCGCGCGCGCGCATGGAGGCGCGCAGGGTTTTTTCTGTGTCCGTCCAGCGATAGTGGAAAAGGTCCTCGACGCGAAGGCCATGGCGCACGGCGCCGTCGAGGGTGGCGTTGACTTCGTCGCTGTCTCTCTCGATGGGTTGACGGCGGGTTGGGTAGCGTTCTTGCATGACCTGGTGCAACGCGGTGATCAGCGGAAAGTCCAAGCCATCGAGCCACACCATCGGTTCCGTTGAGCCATTGGAGTGGTCGTGCCAGCTCATCGCCGGCGTCAGAATCAAATCGCCGGGTTCCATGACGCACTGCTGACCATTGACCGTCGTGTAAGCGCCGTGGCCTTGGAGGACAAACCGCAATGCCGCGGGCGTGTGACGATGGGCACGCGCGTTTTCGCCGGGCTTGACGTACTGAAACGAAACTTGCAGCGTCTGCGAGGCAAAGCCACGGCCCTTATCGAGACCAGGATTGACGAGCCGCACGACGCGCCGCTCGCTCTGCTCCAAGCTGATCACTTCGCCCGCGCGCACCAGGCTGCCGTAAACATCGGCCCACTTCCACAAACACGGCTGCACCGGCGTGATCGGCTCCGATGGCAGACCTTCCATGCCAAGGCTCCAGTAGCCGGAGAGGTTCATGCCGACCATGTCGCGGTCGAGCTGGGCGATGCTATCGGGTTGTTTCATATTTGCACCTTAAGACCAGGTTCGGAGATGCCTCGCGCAAAGGCGCAAAGGGCGCAAAGAAAAAGTTTTTTTTCCGAACTTTGCGTCCTTTGCGCCTTTGCGCGAGAAAATCTGATTCGAGTCTGCTCATCTAGGGAACGTCCGCTGCGGTATTGGCTCTTGTAAACCATATCGACCCACATGGGCTGATGCGACGCCACCAAGCCGTTCTTGTACGCATTGCCGCAGTAGTGCGCCGGTTTGAGCTTGTCCCAGATAATGTAGCGTTTGGCGTCGATGCAGTCTTCGTCAACTGATGCTGCGACGACTTTGCCGCACACCATGGGCGTTGCCTCCAAGTTGGAACCTAGCTGAAACGAATCGACGGCGTCAAACTGCTTTCTTTCCTTCTCCGAACGATTGTTGTTATGATCCGGCCCATGTTTGTTCGCACGCTGTTGCTTCTTATCCTAGTCGTGGTGGCATGCCAACCGGGCTATTCGGCACAGGTTACGCCGGAGACCATTCGCATCGCCATTCCCGGCAAGCTCATCGACTTTGCGCCGTTCTTTGTCGGTGCCAAAACCGGGATCTATCGCAGCGAGGGGCTGGAGCCGCAGTTCATCGTCATGCGCAGCGGCATCGTGATTCCGGCGATGCTCTCGGGTGAAATCGACTACACCACGCTTTACGGCTCGACGATTCGCTCGGCGGTGACCGGTTTGCCGCTGAAAGTCATTGCGACATTGATTACCAAGCAGAGTTTCTTTCTGTTTTCGCAGCCGGATATTCGTCGCGTGCAGGATCTTAAAGGCAAGCGCGTGGCGATCTCCAATTTCGCCAGCTCGACGGACAAGGCAGCGCGCGCCGCACTGAAAACCGGCAGCATCGAAGCGATGCGCGACGTGACGTTGATCGCCATGGGGGACACCAACGTGCGCTTTCAGTCGCTGGTGTCCGGCGCCATTGAAGCGGCGATTCTCACACCGCCTTACACCGTCATGGCGGAACAAAAGAAACTGAATAATCTGGTCTGGTTGGGCGACGTTTTGGGCGATCAGCCGTCCAACGGGCTGAGTACCAGCGTGAAGAAGTTGAAGGAGCAGCCGGATCAGGTCATGCGTTTCTTGCGCGCGTCGCTGCGTAGCATGATCTATACCCGTGAGCACAAGCAGGAAGCGCTGCCGATTTTGCTGAAAGAGTTTCCCGGCCTCGATCGTAACACGTTGGCAGGGACGCTCGACTTTTACCTCAAAGCGATGAGCCCGGATGGGCGTGTCAGCGAGGTGATTTTGCAAGAGTTGATCAACGAGCAGCGCGAGCTGGTCAACGTCAAGAATGAAGTGCCGATCTCGCAGGTGGCCGACTTTGGGCCTTTGCAGCGGGTATTAAAAGAATTGGGCAGCGCGAAATAGGAGGAGTGGTCATGCGCTTTGGAACTTTCAGCTATAACCAGCGCCGCCCGGGCGTCGCAGAGAAACAAGCGTTCGATGAATTGCTCGAGCAGATCGAATTGACCGAGAAGCTTGGGTTTAACGAAGCCTGGTTCGCTGAGCATCATCATTCCGATTACGGCATGCTGGCTTCGCCGAATCTGATGACCGCGGCTTTGGCGCGGCGCACAGAGCGAATGCGCTTCGGCAATCTCATTAGTGTTCTGCCGCTCTACGATCCGATGCGGCTTGCCGAAGAGTGCGCCATGCTCGATGTCATGACCGGTGGGCGATTGAACGTCGGCCTCGGCCGCGGCGTGCCGAAAGACGACATGAAGCATCGGCTCGATCGCGAGAGCGCGCAGGCGCGCTTCGATGAAGGTGTCGAGATTCTCATGAAAGCCTGGACGGGTGAGACGTTTAGTTATCAAGGCAAAGCCTGGGGCTACGAAGAAATTTCTTGCCGCCCATTGCCGATACAAAAACCGCATCCGCCGATCTATTACGGCGCGACGTCGCCGGACAGCCCGGCGATGGTTGCCAAGCGTGGCTGGAATCTCGCGCTGTCGCGCCAGCCGCTGGCGAATTGCGCCACGGCGATCAAGAAATATCGCGACGCGCGCGCGGCTGCGAACTTGGCTGGTCAAGGCGATGCTATCATGGTGCGCGATATCTATGTCGCCGATACCGACGAGCAAGCATGGTGTGAAGCCGTTCCCGAACTGATGCGCTACTGGCAGTTGGCGACGGATAATTATTGGCGGGGCGAGACGCTATCTGAGGCCGATCTTACGCGCTTTACCGAGCGCTACGCCTACTATCCTGGCGGGTTGACGATCAAGCGTTTGGACGAGTGGGGCACGTCGCTGATCGGCAGTCCCGAGACCGTGATCAAGAAGGCCCGCGAGATGCTCGTGACGGCCAGGCCGGATAGCTTGGTGGGCATGTTCCAGTTCGGAGCTTTGAAGCACGAGCAGGTGATGCACTCGATTGAACTGTTCGGCAGGGAAGTTATGCCGGCGCTGGGGAGTTAAAAGTAGTTAAAAAGCAAAAATTCAACATTAAAAAACTCGGATGCAAAGGCAACGCGTTTCTAACCCGCCTTTGACCTTACGCGGACAACGACGTCCGGATGCCGCTTTTTTAGCCCGCCAAAATCCGTTTCCTCAGTCGAACCGTAGATAACGTTAGAAAGCGATGACGCTCACGGTTGCCAACCGTGACTCGTCCTTCAATCAAACCTTATGAAGGAGAACACCGTGAAAATTGCAACGTTTAAGCGTAAAAGAGCTTTGCGGGGGAACATCCTCGGTGCGCTCGCCGCGCTGGGCCTCGGCCTTGCCGCAGGTTGTTCATCGACGCAGACCGGCGAGATGCGCCCAGAGACGGTCTATGCGGTCACGAGTTCCAATCAATTACTAACCTTCAATGCCGGGCGACCGGGAGCGCCATCGGGCGCGAAGAAAGTCTCCAACCTCGCCGCCGGCGAGAACTTGCTCGGAATCGATTTCCGCCCCGCGGATGGCAAGCTCTACGGTCTGGGCAGCTCGGGTCGGCTCTACACGATCGATCCGATGTCGGGTGGCGCGATGCAGGTGGGTTCGGGAACGTTTTCTATTGCTTTGAAGGGCAGCGCCTTCGGTTTCAATTTCAATCCGGTGGCCGACCGTATTCGCGTCGTCAGCGACTCGGGCCAAAATTTGCGCCTGCATCCGGATACGGGCGCGGTGGTCGACGCCGATCCCAATATGGCCGGTGTGCAGCCGGACGCCGATTTGGCCTACGCCAAAAGCGACATGGCTTCAGGTAAAAAACCAACGTTGCGGCTGTGGCGTATTCGAATAGCGTGGCTGGCGCGAAGGTGACGACCAATTTTGCCATCGATAGCACGAGCGGCCACTTGCTGACGCAGGGTAGCAGGGAAAACGTAACGCCGGCAGTGTCACCGAACAGCGGGCAGCTATTTACTGTGGGCTCGTTGGGGGTCAGTGCCTCGGGTTGGGTTTCCTTCGACATCGCGCCGAAAACTGGGATGGCGTTTGCCGCGATTACTCCGCGCGGTTCATCTGCGGCAGGTTTTTACGGGATCGATCTCGAAACCGGTGCCGCCAAGATGATCGGACAGATCGCCGCCGGTGAGGCGATACGCAGCATCGCGGTCATGCCGTAGAGCAGCAGATTGGCCGCAAAAGACGCAAACTGAAAACAGAGCTGTGTCATTCTGAGGAGCGCAGCGACGAAGAATCTGCTGCTGAACCGAAGATGCAGATGCTTCGGCGGACCTTAGCATGACCCGCTGATGGATGGGGTGCCAACAAAGGGCACGCAGTTCGGAGGTAGAAATCCGGGCTGCGTGCCCCGCGTTTTCATTGACAGAAATGCTTGTGATTCGATAGCGTTCAAGGGCGAGCAAATTCACGAACGAGGCTGAATACCATGAACGCTAACGATAATCTTCAGTGGATCGATGTGCGCGACGAGCGGTTTGACTGGTTGAACGTTGCCGATTGGGAAGCCAACGGCAGCGGATTGCAGCCGGTCCGAGTCAAGAAAATTTGGCGCGAAAAGTGGCCGCCGAAGACGGCGCGGCGCGCGACCTCGTCGGCGGGCATGGCGGTGCGCTTTCGCACCGATTCGACGAAGCTCGTCTTTCGCGTTACCTTCATCGATTTTCCCGACAACCAGCCGGCGACCCCAGCCTCCGGCTGGGAACGCTCCCGGCCGAACTTTTTTTCGCTCTATCGCGACGCCAAATACGCCGGCGCTGTCGCCGGATTGGTGCATTTTGAGCGGCAGGACGTAACGATTTTTGATGATCGTGAATTGTCAGGCGAAGCGGAAATTCAGGTGCTATTGCCGTTCTACTATCGCAATGCCGAAACGATTTTGCAGAGCATCGGCATCGATGCCGGCGCCAATCTGGCAGCGCCCCAACCCGACCAGCGGCCGCGAATCTTCTTTCACGGCGACTCGATCACTCAAGGTCACGGTGTGACGAGCCCGCGCGAAACCTATTGCTGGCAGGTTGCCGAGCAACTGAACTGCGTTGGCATCAACCACGGTTTCGGCGGCACGGCCTGGGCGGACAACGTGGTCGCGCAAGAAATCGCCGCGCGCGAGGATTGGGACGTGCTGTCGATCATGCTCGGAACAAATTCCTTCGGCGGCGCGGACGCCTATGGCAAGCCAGAGACCGCGGCTCAGTACGCGCAGAAATATGACGCGTTTCTCGAAACCATTCGCCAGTCACATCCATCCAAGCCGATCCTCTGCACGACGCCGATTTTGAATCGTGCCGACCTCGACCGTGGCGGCAATCAGAATGGCGAGCGGCCGGATCTGTATCGCGAGGGAATTGTCCGAGTCGTCAAGGAACGGCAGAAGTCAGATAAGAATTTGCATCTCGCTGACGGGTTGGCAATGGTTAACGATCCGCTGTTCTTGCTGGTCACCGACCGTGTGCATCCTAACGATGCGGGTATGAATCGCATCGCCAACGGTGTGGCGGCAGCGCTGGGGCCGCTGTTAACGGGTCTGCGTTAGGAGATTCGGATTGTCTCGCGCAAAGGCGCAAAGGTCGCAAAGTTCGGAGGGGAATGGTTCACCACGAAGGCGTGAAGTACACGAAGGTTCGGATAAAAGGCCAAACATTTTCTTACCTTCGTGACCTTCGTGACCTTCGTGACCTTCGTGTGTTCGTGGTGAGTCTTATCCTTTCCGATCAAGCAGAATCCTTGTCGTAGCTCGCGAGGCACCGATCCACCATCGCCTCCACCGTCGCCCAATCGAAATTGCGAAATTCCCGCCCATGAATGGCCGACGGCTCACCGGCGTAGAACATCTCGTATTGCAGATGGCGCGAGCCGAATTCTGAACCGACGGCGTCCCAGACGAGCTTTAGTAATTTTATCCTTTCCGCGCCGTGGGCTTTGGGCCAGCGCACATAACGTTCCATGTCAGCGGCGGAGTCGGCATTGCGCAGCTCGCCGACGGTTGCCGGCAGTTGGATCGGGCTGCCGCCCAGGAGTCCGCGGATTTGGTTCAACAACGGTGGGTAGATCGCCTGCTGGTAAACTTGGCTCGCATAGAGAATGGAGTCCTTCGGCCGCATGACGCCGAATTGATCCGGTTCGGCAGCGGCTTCGGCGCCGAGAATCATGCCTTCAACAATGGAGACACGAGTGGCGAGATCGCCGAGCTGTGACAGGATTTCGGGGCTGGTTGAGCGGCCGCTCAAGTCCATGCAGCGCTTCGCCAAGCCAACTAGAAATTGTAGCTTGGCCCAGGAGCGGATGTGCGACTGCGTATTGCCCAGAACATGCGCCGCCGTGGTGCTGAACTGGCCCGCGGTAAGCTCGATGTTCTTGTAGATGAAAACATCTTCCCAGGGCACAAAGACATCGTCGAAAACCACCAGCGAATCGGTTTCGTCGAAGCGCGACGACAGGGGATAGTCGAACACGCTGCTGACACCGAGAGCATAGGGTCGGCGCGGATAAAGCTTCAGTCCCGGCGCGCTATTGGGCACGACGCAGGAGATGGCGTAATCCTCATCGCCGGGACGCAACGGCAGAATCACCGAGACGAAAATGTAATCCGACATCACCGAGCCGGTGCCGAGCATTTGCGCGCCGCGCAGTACGATGCCGTTGTCGCGCTCCGCCGCGGCGCCGGCATAGAGAAAGGGCTCTGCTTGCTGATGTGCCGGCTTGCTGCGATCGATAGTCGGCTGGACGATGACGTAACTCAGGTAAAGATCTTGGTCGGCGGCTTTGGCGGCAAAGCGCTGCAAGTTGTCGGCGAACTGCTGGCCGCCGCGCGCGTAAAACGGCAGCGAGCCGGCGAAGCCGGCGAAGAACGACGCCACGTGATCGGGCGAACGGCCGAGAAAGCCGTAGCTGGCGTCGGCGAAGAATTTCAGCGCGCGCCGGCGCGCCGCCAGGTCGTCGCGTGTGCGCGGGGTAAGCCATGATTTGTTGATCGGCTTGCCGTCCCGCGGCGAGGGGTACGTCATCAAGTCGCGGTTGTCCGGATCGTTGGCAAGCTCATAAAGCCGCGCCACGGTTTTCACGCCGGCGGCGAACGCCGGATGGGTGGTTACGTCAGCGACGCGCTCGCCGTTTAACAAGACTGTCCGGCCATCGCGCAGGCCGCGGATAAATTCTTCGCCGCTGCGAGTCATGCGGGCTCCTTTATGCTATCGTGCGCATATGCATCTATTCGCCTTGCTAGTTATGCTATTGTTGTCTGCCTGTTCTACCCCCCGGATGACTCCGGGCGCAACGCTTTTGTCCGGGCTTACTACTTATGAGAGTAAGATGGCCGCGGCGGGAAACTCGCCGGGGCAGTGGCCGACACGGCAGCGCGCCGCCGCGGCGCTGAAAACAATCATGATGGCGGGGTTCCAGCGCCACCAGGAGCTGCAGCGCTTGGTCGATCTCGATCTCAGAAAACGTGAGTTTCAAATTACCCTGGAGCAAACCAACGTGTTGCCCGATCGCAAAGCTGAAATGCTCGCGGAGCTGCGCCAAATCGAGATGGAGATCCCCAAGCTAAAAGCGACGATCAAATCGCAGTTGTCGGCGCAAACGGTGACCGAGGAAGAACGCGTCGCCGCTGTGGCGACCGCTGCTACGTTGGGCTGGCTACAACTGCGCATCGAATCATTTCCGACAAGCCGCAGCGGAGCGGGTGGTGCCTCAGCGTTGGTTGAAGTGGAGCAATACACCGTGACAGACCTGGGCCAATTTGCTGCTGTGCGGGCGCCGGATGGCCAGCGTTACCGCTGCGATGTTGTCCATGTCGAGGATGAAGGGTCTTGGTTGCGCTGCGAGCCGTTGAGGACGTCGTAACTCGCGGCTCAGGTTCCGAATCAGGCCGATTGGTTTGACACCCCTGTGGGTTTTCCTTATACCCTACGTTTATTCAATATTTTTCGGCGAGTTCTCTAAGGAGGTGCCGCACCGATGATGCCGACGCATGACAATTTCTATGACGTTTACTCCAAGGCGAGGAAACTCAAGATCAAATGGCCCAATGGCGCGCGGTTGGCGGTGGCGCTGGCGGGCAATTTGGAAGCCTGGACGGAAATTCCCAACCCCAAACACCGGCGCACGCACCATGTGGGCGGCTCGAATCCGATTAAAGAAGACGACGTGGTGTCGCTCTACGACTGCCGCACGGCGAGCGAAAACGATTATGGCGGACGGACGGGCGTCTGGCGCATCCTGCGCATTTTCGACAAGTACGGGGTGAAAGCCTCTTTTAATACCAACGCGCTATGCATTCACCGTTATCCCGAAGCGGTCAAAGCCGTGCATGTGCGTGGGCATGAGATCGTCGGCCACTCCTATGCCGAAGACATTCAACTGACCCAATTGACCGACGAAGGCGAGCGCGACGAGATCCGCACTTGCGCGAAGATGTTTCAGGACTTCACCGGCGTGCGGCCGACGGGTTGGTTGACCTCGGGCATGCGCCACACCGAGCGAACGATCAAGATTCTCGCCGAGGAGGGTTTCGATTGGCATGGCGATGCGGTCAACGACGATAATCCCTACCCTGTGCAGATCGGCAGCAAGACGATGATCGTGGTGCCGTACAAGAACGCCATCAGCGGTTTGAACGACACCGGCATGTACCGCCGCGGTATCATTGCCCGCGATGTGTATCAATCGTTTAAAGACGAGTTCGATATTCTTTACGAAGAATCGGCCGAGGAGCCCAAGATGCTGACGCTGGCGATGCACTGCCAAATGGCGTTTCCGGCAACCGGCAAGGTCTATGACGATTGCATCAAATACGCCAAGTCGTTTTCCGACGTCTGGTTCGCCAAGCGCTGCGAGATCGTCGACTGGGTGAAGAAGAACTGTCTGTAAGACAAGGACCGTTCACCTCGAAGACACGAAGGACACGAAGTTCGGACAAAGTTTATTTCGATTCTTGACTCTTATCTTCGTGCTCTTCGCGCCTTCGTGGTGAAAAGTTTCCAGGCCTTGCAGTCGCACATACCCATCGATATTATTCCCCGCGAAGGAGACATTTTGTAATGGCCGGTAGGACCCTGTACGACAAAATTTGGGAGTCGCACACCGTTGGCATTTTGCCGACGGGGCAGACGCAACTCTTTATTGGACTCCATCTGATTCACGAAATCACCACGGCGCCGGCCTTCGACATGCTGCGCGAAAAGGGCTTGGACGTGGCGTTTCGCGATCGGACCTTTGCCACCGTCGATCACATCGTGCCCACCGATATTCGCAAGCGGCCGTTTCTCGATCAGGAAGCCGAAGAGCTGACGCAGGCTCTGGAGAAAAACGTCCAGCAATTCGGCGTCGAGTTCTTTGGTCTCGACAGCATGAACCAAGGCATCGTCCACGTGATCGGCCCGCAGCTGGGCTTGACGCAGCCGGGTATGACGCTCGCCTGCGGCGACAGCCACACCAGCACCCATGGGGCCTTTGGGACTTTGGCTTTTGGCATCGGCACCAGTCAGGTGCGCGACGTGCTCGCGACTCAGACCTTGGCGATGGACAAGCTCAAAGTCCGGCGTATCAATATTACCGGCGCCCTGGGAACCGGCGTGTACGCCAAGGATGTGATTCTCCATATTATTCGAAAACTCGGCGTCGGCGGCGGCAAGGGCTTCGCCTACGAGTACGGCGGCCCGGTGATTGATCGCATGAACATGGAACAGCGCATGACCGTCTGTAATATGAGCATCGAGGGCGGCGCGCTGGTGGGTTACGTCAATCCCGATCAAACCACTTTCGATTTTATCAAAGGCCGGCCCCACGCGCCCAAAGGCGCGGCGTTCGACAAAGCGGTGGCTTATTGGAAGTCGGTGGCGAGCGATGCGGACGCGAAATTTGACGACGTTGTGAATTACGAAGGCAAAGATATCGAGCCGACGGTGACCTGGGGTATCAATCCAGGGCAGTCGGTCGGCGTTTCTGAAAAGCTGCCCAAGCCGGAGGAAACTACCGATCCCGACGGCGCCAAAAAAGCCTACGAGTTTATGGGCTGGGCTCCTGGGGCTCCGATCGCAGGCACGCCGATTAATGTCGCTTTCATTGGCTCCTGCACAAATGGTCGGCTGGAAGATTTCCGTGCGGCCGCCAGAATCGCCAAGGGGAGAAAGGTCAATCCTTCGGTACGCGCGCTGGCGGTGCCGGGTTCTGCCGAAGTAAAAAAATTGGCCGAGCAAGAAGGGCTGGATAAAGTTCTCAGCGAAGCCGGTTTCCAGTGGCGTGAAGCTGGCTGCTCGATGTGCTTGGCGATGAATCCGGACAAGCTCAACGGCCGGGAAGTGTCAGCCTCCTCTTCGAATCGCAATTTCATCGGCCGCCAGGGCAGCCCGACGGGCCGCACGATGCTGATGAGCCCGGCGATGGTGGTGGCGGCGGCGCTGAATGGCAAAGTGGTTGACGTTCGACAATACGAGTAGAGGCACGGCATGCCGTGCCCCCGGATGTGTGAGGGACCATGGGCGACATTGTAAAGATCATCAAACTCTCTGGAACCGCGCTACCGATGCGCGGCAACGACATCGACACCGATCGGATTATTCCGGCGCGCTATCTAAAAGAGGTGACTTTTGCGCGCATGGGCGACTACCCGTTTTTCGACGAGCGCTTCAGCGCCGAAGGTAAGAAGAAAGACCATCCTTTCAACGATCCGGAATACAGCGGTGCGGCGGTCTTGTTTGTCAATAAAAACTTCGGCTGCGGCTCGTCGCGCGAGCACGCGCCGCAGGCGCTCAACCGCTTTGGCATCAAAGTCATCGTCGGTGAATCGTTTGCGGCGATTTTTGCCGGCAACTGCACGATGATGGGCGTGCCGACGGTGACCGTCAGCGAAAAAGACATTCAGCAGTTGATCAAAAGCGTCGAAGAAAATCCCAAGCTCGAGTACACGATCGACCTGGAGAGTAAGACGCTCACCTACGGTAAGAACAAGATCGCCATCGATCTGCCAGAAACCTCGCGTACGGCGTTGATCACCGGGTCATGGGATTCGACCGCGCTGCTGCGCGCCAATCTTGCCCAGGTCAGACAGACCGCTACCAAACTGCCTTACATCGGCAACTTTGCCAATTAGCATAGTGGGTATCGCGAAATCGCAGGCGTGAACGATGGCTGAACGGATTGTCTCCATGCATGCCGCCCATCGCAGCGGCAAAGAAGTGGTCGATGGCTTTCTATCGCGCCCGACCGCTGGCGGCGAGCATCCGGCGATTGTCCTGGTGCACGGCTACCGCGGCCTGGACGACGGGCAACGCGCGGTGACCCGGAAGTTCGCCCAGGAGGGATTTGTTTGCTTGTCGCCGGATCTGTTTCACGGCAAGACCTACCACACGCTGGAAGAGTGCGCGCTTAAAAAGACCTCTCTAGATATTCCGCGCGCGGTGAACAATATCGTCGACGGTGTCGACTATCTGCGCAAGCTCCCCTGGGTTGGCAAAAAGAAAGTGGCGGTGTTGGGCTTTTGCATGGGCGGCGGCTTGGCGCTCTATGCGTTGGCGCAATCCAAGGCCTTCGCCGCCGGCGTGATTTACTACCAGAGCATGTTTCCCGATCCGGAGGATTTAAAAACCATCACTGCGCCGATGCTCTGCCACTATGGCAGCGCCGATCACGGCACGACCCAGACCGAGATCGACATGTTTCGCGCGACTCTGGATAAATACAAAAAGAGCTACCAGATCGAAATGTACGAAGGAGCGGGACACGCGTTTCTCAATAACCCATCCGGCAAGAGTGTCGCGAATCGTGATGCCGCCGAGAAATCGGTGGCCGCGACCAGCAAATGGCTTAAGAAAGTGTTGGCGTAATCACAGACTGGCAATCAGGAGGAAAAGATGGCCGACAAGTGGGATGAACGTAAGAAAGCGCAAGAAGACGAATACTTTGTCAGGAAGGAAAAGGAGCAGCTCGCCAAGCTGAAAGCCAAGCAGGAGGCCGAGAGCAAGGACGCCGCCAAGCAGGCCAGCTACATGAAATGCCCCAAGTGCGGTGAGTCTTTGAAAGCGCGCCACTTTCAGAAGGTCGAAATCGACCAGTGCGGCGGCTGCGGCGGCATCTGGCTCGATGCCGGCGAGTTGGAGCAGGTGGCGGCCAAAGATGAGGGGAGTTGGCTGGGCAAGTTCTGGCAGAAGAATGGATAGTTGTGATGAAGTTTGAAGCGTGAGACGGCTAGAATAAAGAGGTGCCGTGATGATGAAGACCATTTATCGTGTTGTGTTGGTGATGCTGCTTTTCGCCCAGACGGTCAGCGTATCTTTGGCTCAGGAGGGGAAGATCGTCCCCTACGTGCCGACGCCGCAGGAAGTGGTCGACCGCATGCTCGATTTGGCGCAGGTGAAGAAGGGCGACGTCGTCTACGATCTTGGCTCGGGCGACGGCCGTATCGTCGTTACGGCAGCAAAGAAATACGGCGTCAAGGCGATCGGTTTTGAGATCGATCCCGAGCGCATCCGCGAGTCGAAAGAGAACATCAAGAAGGCCGGTGTCGAGCATTTAGTGGAAATTCGCCAGCAGGATATTCGCACGGTGGACTTGTCACCGGCGTCGGTGCTGACCATGTATCTGCTGCCGGAGGTGAACCTGATGATTCGGCCGAATATCTGGAAGCAGATGAAAGGCGGCTCGCGGATCGTCTCGCATGATTTCGACATGGGCGATTGGAAGCCGCTCAAAACCGAATACGTTAAGGACAGCGGCAGTTGGGACCACACGCTGTATCTGTGGCACGTGGAAGCGGCGAAAAAGTAGTCGACAAGAGGAAGCTTAGGAGACGCGATGAGCGCAAGAACATTTCTCGCTGCGGTGGTGTTGGCATGGGGTGCGTTGGGGGACGTGGCGTCGGCGCAAATCAAGCTCGGCGCGGCGGAGGCGCTGACCGGCAATGCGGCGCAATACGGCCTGCCAATCCGCAAAGGCTTCGAGCTCGCCATGGGCGAGATCAACGCTGCCGGCGGCATCAACGGTCGGAAGCTTGAGCTGATTATTGAAGACGAGCAGGGCAAGAAAGAGGAAGCGATCAACGTTTTCAAAAAGCTGATCTTTCAGGACAAGGTGTTGATGCTGTTCGGCCCGACGTTGTCCAATTCGGCGCAGGCCTCGGATCCGGTTGCGCAAGGCGCCAAAGTCGTCGTCTTCGGCACGTCCAATACGGCCGACGGCATTACTTCCATCGGCAACTACGTCTTTCGCAACTCGGTCACCGAAGCCGATATTCTGCCGGTGACTCTCAAAGTCGCGCTGCAAAAGACCGGCTTGAAGAAAGTCGCCGTCCTTTACGGCAACGACGATGCTTTCACCAAGAGCGGCTATGACAATTTTAAAAGAGCTCTCGAAGGGCTCAAGATTCCGGTGACGACGACGGAGACCTTCGCCAAGGGCGACGTCGACTTCAAGCCACAGCTCACCAAGATCAAGGCGAGTAACCCCGATGCCATCGTGCTGTCAGCGCTGGTGGCCGAAGGTGCGCCGGTGATGGTGCAGGCGCGTCAGCTGGGCATCCATCTGCCGTTCATCGGCGGCAACGGCATGAACTCGCCGAAGATATTTGAACTGGCGAAGGACAGCTCGGATAATCTATGGGTCGGCAGTCCGTGGTCGGTGGAAAATCCCGCGCCGGAAAACAAGAAGTTCATCGCCGCTTATCAGAAGGCGCATAACGCGCTGCCGGATCAATTCGCCGCCCAAGCCTACGACGCCATGCACATCGTCGCCCAGGCACTCAAGAACGTGAAGCTCTCGGGAAAATTGGACGGGGACCGCAAGGCGCTGCGCGATGCCTTGCCCGGCGTCCAGTTCAGCGGCGCCACCGGGCCGTTTAAATTTCGCCAGGTGACGGATAAGGCCGGCAAGCCGGCCGGCTATGACGCCGTGCAGACGGCAATTGTGTCGGTAACCAAAGGCAACCAGTACGTCATTCAGAAATAGCGCATGTTGGCGCAGCAACTCGTCAACGCGCTCTCCCTCGGCGGCGTCTACGCGCTTTTCGCTCTCGGTTTCACGCTCATATTTGGCGTTCTCGACGTGATCAATCTCGCCCACGGGGCGATTTTCATGTTGGGCGCCTACGCGGCATTGCAGGCCGTGCTGCTGCTCAAGTTGCCGCTGCCGGCGGCCATCGTTGTTGCCATCTTAGTCGCCGCGCTGGCCGGCCTGCTGCTCGATCGCTTTATCTTTGCGCCGCTGCGGGCGCGCAACGCGCCCCATCTGGCGCCGATGATCGCCACCATTGGTTTGGCGATCTCGATCAATAGTGCCGTGCAAGGCATTTTCGGCGCGGAGAATCTGCGCTTTCCAGTCGATGCCTTGCCGGCCGAAGCGTTTCAGATGGGCACTATCCGCGTCACGCTGATTGAGCTGCAGATTATCTTTTTGTCGATTCTCCTGATGGTGGCCCTGCTCTGGGGCCTCAAGCGCACGCGCGTCGGCGTGGCGCTGCGCGCCATCGCCGAGTCACCCAAGGCCGCGGCGCTCTTGGGCATCGACGTCGAGAAGCTGTTCGGCGTCACCGCTGTCATCGCGTCGATTCTAGGTGGCGTTGCCGGTGTGCTGATTGCGCTCTATTCCAACGCGCTGTTTCCGACCATGGGCCAGCCGATGTTGCATAAAGGCATAGCGGTGGTGATCCTCGGCGGCATGGGCGACATCCGCGGTGCCATGCTCGGCGGCTTGTTTCTCGGCTTCGCGGAAGTCTTTGCGGTGGCGTACATCGGCTCGACCATGCGCGATGCGGTGGCGTTCGGACTGCTATTCGCCATCTTACTCTTGCGTCCGCAGGGACTCTTCGGGCAAGCCGCGCAGCGGCGAGCGTAGCCGCGCTTTGCGCCGCGGTTCAGAGTTCCGGGTTTCGAGTTGCCGGTTGGGCTCGTTCCGGTTGTATGCAGTTTGGAAGGTGTGAGATTTGAAATCTGAGATAATCTGAGATTCTGAGCGCAGCGAAGACATGGAATGGCTCGATAGTTTCTGGTCGATATACAGCACGCTGGTGCTTTCCATGGGCACCAATATTCTGCTGGCGCTGTCGATCTATTTCACGCTGTCGTGCGGCTTGTTGACCGTGGCCAACGCCGCCTTTATGGGCATTGGCGCCTATGCGGCGGCCCTGCTGACGCTGAACGCTGGCGCGCCTTTTTCTCTCGCTTTGCTCGCCGGCACGCTCTTGCCGGCCGCCGTAGCGTTACTGCTTGGGCCGCCGACGCTGCGGCTTTCCGGGGTTTACCTGGCGATGGCGACACTCGCCTTTGGTGAAGTCGTGCGCATTACCATCCTCAATGCGGAAGGTCTTACCGGCGGCGCGCTGGGGCTCAACGGCATCGAGCAGCTCACTCACGTTGGCCATGTGGCCGGCGCGGTGTTGGTCGCGCTGTTTCTTTCTCTACGCGCGGCCAAGTCGCGGCTCGGACGTGCCTTCGCGGCGATTTGCCAGGACGAAACGGCAACCGAGCTGATGGGCGTCCACGTGCGCGCCTATCAACTGTGCGCTTTCACCTGCGGGGCGGCGCTCGCCGGTTTGGCCGGCGCGCTGAACGCGCACTTTACGTTTTTCATCAGCCCCAACGAATATGGCTTCGAGCGCGGCGTTGAGATTTTAGCCATGGGCGTGCTCGGCGGCACTGGCAGTCCGTGGGGCGCGGTAATTGGCGCCGTCGTCATAACGCTCCTGCCCGAGCTCTTGCGCGGCTTGGGTTACTTCCGCCCGCTGATCAATGGCTTGATCCTGGTGATCATTATTCTCTACTCTCCCAAGGGCTTGTGGGATTTGCTGCGTGGTGCGCGCCGCACTGCCGTAGCCACTCGTTGATTATGCTAACGCTTTCCTCTGTCTCGAAGCATTTCGGCGGGCTGCAGGTGCTGCAGCGGATCGATCTAGAAATTGCCGCGCGCGGCATCTATGGACTCATCGGCCCCAATGGCGCCGGCAAAACCACGGTGTTCAATCTAATCACGGGCCTGTTGCCGCCGAGCGAGGGAACCATCGAATTTTTGGGTCAACGGCTGAACGGTTTGCCGCCGCACCGCATCGCGCGCGCCGGCATTGCGCGCACGTTTCAGAACATTCGCTTGTTCAAAGAGATGTCGCTGGTGGAAAACGTGTTGCTGGCGCTGGCGGAGCAGCATGGCGCGAGCGCGCTGCGGCTCCTGGTGCCGGGAAGGGCGTTTCAGACGATCGAGCGCCGCGAACGCGAATTGGCGCTGGAGCTGCTGGAGCGCATGGGCTTAGGCAACAAAGCCAATCAATTCGCCGGCCAGCTTTCCTATGGCGAGCAGCGCCGCTTGGAGATTGCTCGCGCGCTGGCGACCCGGCCAAAGCTCTTGCTGCTCGACGAACCGGCGGCCGGCATGAACAGCGCGGAGAAACAGCAATTGATGGATGACGTGATTAAACTTGGCAATAGCGGCTTGAGCGTGCTGGTCATCGAGCATGATATGCGTTTCATCATGGGCCTGTGTGAACGGATCACGGTGTTGAATTTCGGTGAAGTGATCGCCGAGGGAACGCCAGGCGAAATCCGCTCCAATCGCGTGGTAGTCGAAGCCTATCTCGGCAACGATGACCACGCGGTGCCGCTCCAGGGGGCCCGGTGAGCGGGCTCCTCGAAGTGAAAGGATTGCAGGTACGCTACGGCGTCATCGAGGCGGTCAAAGGCATTGACCTGAGCCTTGCCGGCGGCAAGATCACCACACTTCTGGGCGCCAACGGCGCCGGCAAATCGACCACGCTACTGGCGCTGTCGGGACTGTTGCCGTCGAGCGGCTCGATCCGCTTCGACGGTGCGGAGTTGCGCGGCGTGCCACCGCATCGAGTGGTCGAACAAGGACTTATCCATGTGCCCGAAGGGCGGCAGATCTTAACGACCCTCAGCGTCAGAGAGAACTTGATGTTGGGCGCATTCCGGCGGCGCGATTTTCACGAAATCAGCGCCGACCTGGAAAAAATGCTGGTGCTGTTCCCGCGCTTAAAAGAGCGCATCGACGGCACCGCCGGCAATCTCTCGGGCGGCGAGCAGCAGATGCTCGCCATCGCGCGCGGCTTGATGGCGCGGCCGCGGCTGCTGCTATTGGATGAACCGTCGATGGGTTTGGCGCCGCTTCTGGTGCAAGAGATATTTCGCTCGCTGCGCGAGTTGAACGACCAAGGGTTGACGATCTTTTTGGTTGAACAGAATGTCCGCCAAGCTCTCAAGGTTGCCCACTATGCCTACGTGATGGAGAACGGTGTCATCGCGCTCTCTGGATCGAGCGCCGAGTTGCTCGACAATCCGAAAATTATCGAAGCCTATCTGGGCGGCTGACCGTCAAAAGTTTGTTTACGATTGACGGTGCGCCGCTCCGTTGAATTGCACTTAGACTCTTTGTTCCTCCAGTAATCCTCTCGCTCTGATTGCAAGTCACTAAAGTTCGTCACGAGGGTGCCGAATTTGGTTATTGATGGCGTGTTTCCCGCGTATCGCGCACGCCGGCGTAAAAAGGCGCAAGATCGGAGAGGAGATTTTTTATGGAAGAGATATTAACCGCCTCGCAGGTAGCTGAGCTGCTGCAGATGCATCCGCGCACAGTCTACAAGCTGGTGAAGCAAGGGTCGTTGCCTGGCCGCAAGTGCGGCGGTGGCTGGCGTTTTCGCCGCAGCGAAATCATGACCATGATCTCGCCCCACGGCGAGGGCAATGGGTCGTCAGCCAACGGCGCCGACAAACAACCATAAGGATAGCCTCCCCTGTTTACGCGGGTTTTTCATAGCGGCGGAACATGGCGGTTCGGCTTCGATGGCCGTCGCGGCCGCGCGTGGGCAAGCGCGCCAGCGGCGGCGTGGTTTTTTTGGGCGCTGTTGTTGTCGCTGCCCGGTCAGCTCCACGCCGAGAAGACCTACAACATCGCATCGCTCGTGGCCACCGCTGCTTCGGCTAGAGCGGCTGAGGGCAGCGGTATTCCAGTGCTGTTTCTGAGCTCGGGCAATCCGCAGGCGTTGGTCAACAGTTTTGCCGGCTCGGGGCGCAATCTGGCCGGCATCAGTTCCGGATCGGTGGCACTCACCGGCAAACGCTTTGAACTGTTGCGGACGCTGTTTCCGAGAGCGAAAAGAGTGGCGATGCCGCTGGATCCGGCCAAAGCCATTGATCTGAAAATTCCCAAAGAGCTGCTTCTCCTCGCCGACAAAATATACGAATAACCGTTGACCATGGAAACTCCGAGCGGCGCGTCCCAGAGGTCGCATCGTGGCCGCATCAGGCGGCGACTCATGGGTTGGGGGTTGGGGCTGTTGGCGCTGGCCTTGGTGCTGAACACGGTCTCGGGGTTCATTTACACGCGCACCCAGCTGTTGCGCGGCAAGGCCGAGCTGCACAGCGAGGTGGCAGCGACGACGGCGCGGCGCATTGCCGACGTCGTGCGCTGGAACTTGCAGCAACTCGACACCCTCAGCACCAACATGGCGACTCATGTCTTGGGTTCCAAGGAGCAGGAAACGCTGGCTCGGCTTTTGTTAAAGCATGATCCAGCCTTCGTTGAAGTCGCGATGGTCGATCGCGAAGGGGAGGAGAAATTCAGACTGTCTTCGACGGATACTTTTTTAGCCGGGGAGCGCCGCAGTCACAAAGCCACGTTGCCTTTCGTGGTAGCGGTCGCCGGCGAAAACTATATCGGTCCGCTGCTTACCTCCGAGCACGCAGTTCCGCACGTGACGATCGCGGTGCCTTTGAGAAACAGCCCTGTGCACGTGGTCGGCGCGCTCGTCGCAAGGGTTGAAGTGCGCATTCTGTGGGAAATGGTCGGTCAGGTCAGCTTTGGCAATGGCGGTTACGCTTATGTGGTCGATGAAGCGGGCGTGCTCATTGCTCACAAAGACGCCGCCCTGGTGCTGCGGCAAACAACGACGCGCAACGCGGCGAAAGTGCGCTGGGCATTTTCCCACGAGGGGGTTGATCCCGCACCGGCCGAGATTGGCTTCGGCATCACCGGCGAGCAAGTTCTCAGCACGTACGCAACGCTGCCCAACTTGGGTTGGTTGGTCATTGTCGAGGAACCCACCCGGTTGGCTTTGGCTGAGCTATGGCGGCTGCAACAGTTTGCCGTGATGCTCCTCGCTCTGGGGCTGGTCTCGGGCGCTGCCATTATTACGATTGTCGGTCGCAAGTTAACGCGACCGATCCTTGAGCTACAGACCGACGTCGGCGTGATTCGAGCGGGGAACCTCAGCCACCGTGCGCGCCCTACGACCGGCGATGAGGTCGAAGACCTGGCCAATGATTTCAATCAAATGGCGGAAGCGCTGCAACAGTCCCACGAAAACCTCGAGCGGCGCGTCAAGCAGCGCACCGATGAGATCGCCGCCCTTTATGAGATAACGCGCACGGTCAATGGCTCGTTGGCGCTGCAACACATTCTCGATACGGTGATAGAAAAAATTGCCAAGATATTTTCCTTTGGCGGCATTCAGGTCTATTTGTTCGATGACCAGCCCGATGTCTTGGAATTTCGCGCACTGCACGAAACCGATCCCAAGTGTCATTGGTCGCCTGGCACCTTTAGACGCGGCACGGGTATCATTGGAACAGTCGCCGAGACCGGTGAGGCGATGGTGTTCGAAGACGTGTGCAGCGATGCACGCTATCAGGCTCTCAGCACGTCGAAGGCGGCGCAAGCCACCGAACGGCGTTTCTTTGCGGTGTTCCCGATCAAAAATAACGTCCAGGTGTTTGGCACGATTCTTTTCAGCGATAGCGCTGCGCGCAAGTTAACCGAAGAGGAAATTCGCCTGATAAACTTCATGTCCGAGCATATCGGCGTGGCGGTCGAGCGTGCGCGGCTCTTTGACGGTGTGGCGCGCCGCTCGCGACATTTGGCGGTGCTGCACACCATCGGTAAGTCGGTCAATCAATCGTTGAACCTAGATTTTATCACCAGCGAGGCGGTCAAGCGCGTCGTCGAAGCCCTCGGATTTGACGCCGCCTGGATCTACCAATTGGATGATGCCGGGGAGGCGGCAACCTTGCGCGCCCATGCGGGGCTACCGGCCACCGTGATCGCAGGCATGACGGTTCGCTCCGCAGACTACGGCACGAGCGCTCTGGTGCGCCAGACCGGTGAGCCGATGATCCTTGA
Organism: Deltaproteobacteria bacterium; assembly: GCA_016874755.1. Taxonomy (NCBI): domain Bacteria; kingdom Pseudomonadati; phylum Myxococcota; class Myxococcia; species Deltaproteobacteria bacterium. Next base: position 40,186 of record VGTH01000049.1, read on the forward strand.
AGACATCGAAAACGACGAGCGCTATCGGTTGATTGCGGGCGGCGCCCGGGCGGTAGCACTGGGCTTTCAATCGGGAGCCGCCTTTCCGATTCGTATCCAAAGCGGCATCATCGGCAGTCTGCACGTGGCCAGCCATAAGCGGCACAAATTCGCCGCCGATGAAATCCAGCTCCTCGGGGCGATCGCCCACGACATCGGCGTCGCTTCGGAAAACGCGCGTCTGTTTGAGCAGGTGAGAAAACAATCGGACGAGTTGCTCGCCGTGAACAAGGAGCTGCAGGACGCCAATCGCGCCAAGTCGGGCGTCATCGCAGCGGTAACACATGATCTGCGCACGCCATTGAATATCATGATCGGCAACGCCGACCTCGGCCACTCGGAATTCTTCGGCACAATCGACGCCGACTACAAACAAGCCTTCGGCAAGATCTCCCACCATGGCCGCATGGTGTTGAAGATGGTCAATGACATGCTGACACTGTCGCGCTTCGAAGCGAAGAAAATGTCGTTGGATCTTGCCCAAGTGGCGGTCGGCGAAATCATCGAGCATGCCAAGAGCCATGTCGAATACGTCAACCGCGATAAACACTTGAACGTGGATTGGGAGATCGATGCCAATCTGCCGGAGCTCGTTACCGATCCGATCAAGCTCGAGGAGATTTTGCAAAACTTGATCGGCAACGCCTTCAAATTTACGCCGCAGGGCGGCATTGCCGTGCGCGTGCGCAATCTCGACGAACGTGTCGAGTTTACGGTGGCCGATACTGGCATCGGCATCGCCGATGAACATCTCGGCAAGATCTTCGACGAGTTCGAGCAGGTGAACAAATCGCGCACCGGCAACCACTCCGGGGCAGGCCTCGGCCTTGCCATCGTCAAGAAATACCTCGACCTGATGCAGGGCGATATCGCGGTCGAGAGCGCGCCCGGCCAGGGCACCAAGTTTACCTTTTCGCTGCCGAACACGGTCACTGTCCCACTCTGGGAGGGTTGAAGCCCTCGCCTTTAGGCGACGGCTTTAGCACGTTTTGGCGGAGCTGTGGTAATGTCTGCGGATGAAAGAATATCGACGCGGAGCGCACACCGTATTCGAAATC
>VGTH01000050.1 GCA_016874755.1 Deltaproteobacteria bacterium
AAGAGCTTCCGCAAACTGAACGCACCACAGCTTGTCGGAAAAGTAGCGCGCGGGACGAAGTATGACAATGGCAAAGAGATGAGGGTCGCCGCCTAGTATCTTTTTACACACCTATTGACAACGGCTCGCCGATGGTCGTTTGATTGACAATTGGCCCTCTAAGCTCATATCATCGCGGGTTTGTATATGAAATGCAAAATAGCAGGCTTTTCCATGAGATTTCATCAATGTGACGACATCAAAGTTGAGCTCAGTAGTCAGCCGCTGCTTCTTGCCACACGCAGAATGCTTTTCGCGCTGGTTTTAGCCATCGCGCTCTTGCACGCCATAGGTTCGGCGCCGCTAGTGTGGAGCCAGAGCATCGCGACGGTTGCCACGGTGCATATCGATCGTGCCGTGCTGGCCTACGATCAGGGCAAGTTCGACGACGCCCTGAAGGAGCTGCAAGAGGCGCTTAAGATCGAACCGGAAAACGTCGAAGCGCTGTATTACCAGGGCATCGTCTATCTGGCGCTCAATCGTCCGGCGGAGGCACAGGCGGCGCTTGAAAAGGCCCGCCGCCTGCGGCCGGGCAATAGCGACGTGGCATTCCAGCTCGGCGTGCTCTACTTCGGGCAGGAGAACTATGATCGCGCCGAACCACTGTTACGACAGGTCTACCGGGTCGAACCCCGGCGGCCCAATCTTGGCTACTATCTCGGGTTTATCGAGTACCGCGACAAAAACTATCGCGAAGCGGTGCGCCTCCTCGATAGCAATGTTGCCAGCGATGACAAGTTCGCGCAGTTGGCGAAGTTCTACTCAGCACTGGCGATGACATCGCTGGGGTTTCCGCGCGAGGGTCAGTCGGCGCTCGATCAGGCGCTGCGGCTCGATCCGGCGTCGCCGTTGAACTTGCCGGCGCAGCGTTTCGGCGAGGTTTTGCAGAGCGCGGTCGAACGCGAGAAGCGTTTTAATGGCGAGCTGCGCCTGGGGATTTTTTACGATACCAACGTGCCAGTCGTTCCGGCTGCCAGCAGCGATATCGTCGCCCAAGCGATCCAGCAGGGGCAGCGCAGAAGAAAAAGTGAAGGTGAGCTGGCGGCACTCAATTTGTCTTACACTTGGCTGAGAAAGCTCGATTGGGAGGGAACGATTTCGTATCGGTTTCTGCAAACGTATAACAATCATCTGACGGAATTTAATACTCAAGACCACACGCCAAATTTAAATATCGCTTACCGGACCTCGGTCGGCGGCATGCCGCTGATCGCCGGCTCGCAGTTTGCCTACGATTTTATCACCCTGGGTAACGCAAGATTCTCCCAGCGCGGCATCGTCAATCCCTATTTAACATTGGTGGAAAATCAGGGAACGACGGTGTCGAATTCGACAAACTTGCAGTTTCGCCTGCAGGCCAAGGATTTTTTCAACGATAGGAAAGTCACGCGCCGCGAAGTGCGCGATGCGATCAACTATGCGCTGGGGCCGCTGCACTTCATAGCGTTTGAAGACGGCCGCCACTACGCCAAGCTCGGCTATCAGTACGACTTTGACAAAGCCGAAGGCGAGGACTGGACCTACGCGGGGCACAGATTGCAATTTGGCGGCCAGTACACACTGCCATGGTGGGATGTGCGGCTGCGCTATGATTTAGACTTGCACTGGCGCGCGCACAAGTATCGCCATAGTCTAATTCCCGCCACGGCTACCGGCACCGTGAAGCGGCGCGATGTCGAACCGGTGCATCAGTTCGGTGTGGCGAAAGATTTTTGGAATAACTTTACCGCCGGCATCGATTATCTATTCTGATGTGATTTTGACCGACACTACTCATCTTTACGTTCAGCAGCGCAAGTAGCGCACGGCGGCGGCCTACATGAAATGCACGAAGATCGAATTGGCGAGCAGTAAGCCTTTAGCCGTGAGCCGGAGAAAGCCGCTGCTCTCTTCTAGCAATCCTTCGTTGGTCCACAAGCCAATCTTTGGGTAAACACGCGCCGGAGGCTCGCCAAAGCGGCGGCAGAACTCTGCGACGGATATACCCTCGGTCAGGCGCAGACCGAGAAACATGAATTCGCCCATCGCTTTGTCGCGATCGATCGCTTCCCAATCAACAACCGCTGTGCCAGTGTCGTTCAGCTGAGCCATGTATTTACCGGGATTTTTCTCATTGCTCCACCGCTGCCCGGTCACCGCGTCGCTGCTGCGCAGGTAGCTGTGGGCGCCGGCGCCGAGCCCCAGATAGTCGCCGCTTTTCCAGTAGTTCACATTATGGCGTGAGTGATGTCCGGGTCTTGCGTAATTGGAAATCTCGTAGCGAACTAAACCCCCTGGCGCGAGCTTATTTTCGATCAGCTCGGCCATGGCGATCTCTTCGTCTTCACTCAAGTTCTGCATGCGCCCGGCGCGATACTCGTGGTGGAATGGTGTGCCCTCTTCGAAAGTGAGGTTATAGGCCGAGAGATGCGGCGGTTGGAATCCCAACGCCGTGTCGAGATCAGCTGCCAGCTCGTTGAGTGTTTGGCCCGGGTTGGCAAAGATCACGTCGAAGCTGAAATTTTCGAAGCCCGATTGGCGGACCACATGCAAAGCTGTTTTCGCTTCATCTGCCGAGTGAACGCGGCCGAGAAACTTTAACAGGCGTTCTTGAAACGATTGCACGCCGACGCTGATCCGGTTCACGCCGGCGTCTCGATAACCGGCAAAATTCGCGGCATCGACGCTACCCGGGTTGGCTTCCATAGTGATTTCGCAGGCGGCGTCGAGCGGAAACGTGGCGGCGACCCAAGCGAGAATCCTGCCGATGCTGGTCGGCTTGAAGGTAGACGGCGTGCCGCCGCCGAAGAAGATGCTCTGCAGCTCACGACCGCGCCAATCTCCTGCGGAACCGTAGTGCTCTAATTCTCGCACCAGCGCGTCCGTGTACTGCGCCTCCGGTATCTGTGGCACGACGTGCGAGTTGAAGTCACAGTAGGGGCACTTACTGACGCAGTAGGGAATATGAACGTAGAGTGAAAACGGCGCCGCCATCCGAGTTCATCTTAGTTGGCCTTCAACCGCACCGCAAGAAAGCGGTTGGCAGCCGCGTGGCGGATTGTGTATCGTGGCGCGAATGGTTTGGCGGAGGTGATGTAGCATGGCAATGGAACTGTTGACGGAAAGCTCCGGCGTCTTACAAAGCGCGGAGTCGCGCCGCTTTGCTTTCCACGGCGTCGGCGGCACGTTGTTCGGCATTCAGATTGTCAATTTGTTTTTGAGCATCGTGACATTGGGCATTTTCAGCTTCTGGGGCCGCGTCAAAGTTCGTAAGTACATGATGAGCCAGACTGAATTCGAAGGCGATCGCTTTGCCTATCATGGCAATGGCCAAGAGCTGCTCATCGGCTGGCTCAAGGCTCTAGTGTTTGTTGGAGTTCCGTTGCTGATTCTCACGTTTCTCTCCGCCGGCGCGCTGGCTTACCTCGCGGTTCTCGCCTTCATGCCGATCGCGGTGGTGAGCGCTAGGCGTTATCGGCTCAGCCGCAGCTCCTGGCGCAATATCCGTTTCTCGTTTCGCGGGCGAGTTTGGGATTTTGCTTTGCTATCGGTCAAGGGCTGGTTTCTGAGCGCGGTGACATTTGGCATCGCCTACCCTGTCTGGCAGAACTGGCGCCAAAGCTATCTCGTTTCCCATTCACATTTTGGCAATCAAAAATTCGACTACGACGGCCGCGGCAGCGAACTCATATGGAACTTTTTGTTGCATTTGTTGCTAACGATTCCGGCGCTCGGAATTAACTGGTTCTGGTATTGGGCGCGGCTGCAACGCTACTATTGGAATCATACGCGTTTCGGCGCGGCGCGTTTCAGCTCACAGGTCAGCGGCGGCGGCCTCTTCGGTCTCATGTTTGTCAATCTGCTGCTTTTGCTCGTTACACTGGGCCTCGCCTGGTCCTGGGTGCAGGTGCGCAACGCGCGCTACTACCTCGAACACCTGACCCTGGACGGCGCGCTCGACGTCGCGGCCATTATGCAGGACGCGCAGACGGCCAGCGCCACGGGCGAAGCGCTGTCAGGATTTTTCGATTTGGATTTTGATCTCGGCTAAGCAGGGATATAAACCAGGAGACACAGCGGGCCAATCTCGCCTCTGTGACATCGGTTCATCAGTGGCGAATCTTCCGAAAGTTTCCATATGCAACTCGAATGGCGTGGCCACTACCTTGACGGCAAAAGCGCTCAGCGCCGCGGTGCCGTCGTGCAGCTTCAAGCTTCGGGTCTAAGAATTACACTTGACGACGGCGCGCTGCTCGATTGGCCCTACGCTGAAATCAAACAAACCCAGGGGGCCTACGCCGGCGAGCAGGTGCGACTCGAACGCGGCGGCGAATTTGCCGAGGCGCTGCTAATTCAAGATAGCGACTTCCTCGCGACACTGCATCGGGTGGCGCCAAACCGAGCTGAGCGGTTCCACAATCCAGCCGATCGTCCCGCGCGTCTTCGCGCGACCATCGTCGCAGGGGTCGTGTCCATCGTCGCGCTGATTGCACTCTATCTCTACGGCGTGCCCGCGTTGGCCACCGCCGTGACCCCATTTGTGCCGGTTGCCTGGGAAGAGAAGCTCGGCGCGATGGTGATGGACCAGATGGTGCAACCGGAGAAGCAATGCAACGATCCGGTTCTGCGCAAAACAATCGACGAGATCGTTGCGAAGTTAACGGCCACAGTGCCCAACAGCCCTTACAAATTTCGCGTCTATTTAGTGAACGACCCCACGGTCAACGCTTTGGCAGCGCCAGGCGGATACATCGTGATTTTTCGCGGCTTGCTCGAAGCGACCCGGCGACCCGAAGAGCTAGCCGGCGTGCTGGCGCACGAGCTGCAGCACGTGCTCAAGCGCCACTCTACCAAGTTGATCCTACAACATGTGTCGACGGGGGTATTGATGTCGGCGTTTTTCGGCGATGTCAGCGGTTTGGCTTCGTTTGGCTTGGAAGCGGCGCAGACCCTGGCCTTGCTGCGCTATAGCCGCGGCCACGAAAGCGAAGCCGACGCAGCAGGTCTAAAGATGCTCAACGCGGCGGGCATTGACGGGAGCGGCATCATATCGTTCTTTGAGATCTTGCAAGCCAAATCCGGCGGTGAGCCCGGTTTCTTGAAGTACGTCTCGAGTCATCCCGATACCCAAGACCGCATTGCCCGACTCAAATCGTTGGCAGATCAAACAGAGCAGGCGGCAGCAAGACCACTGCGTTATGATTGGGCCAATGTGAAAAAAATCTGCGCGGCTCGCAGCACTCGTTAGAAGCGCAGAACCTCGTCGTCCTTTAGAACGTGCAGCTGTGGTCGCCTGAGTGCTTTGATCTCGGCGATGATCTCGCGGCGAAATTGCGGTTTCAAATGAGTGACATAAATTGGCGTTGCAGGGCGATTCAGCTTGTCGATTTCTCGCGCCAACATTGCCGGCGTTAAATGCCGGCTGGCCGCGGCGACGTCGCGCAATCGATTGGGAAAAGATGTCTCGATAACAACGCCTCCGAGGCTGTTCTGCTTCTTCGCCAGCGACCACACCTCACTTGTCGGTCCGGTGTCGCCGAGGTGCAGCAGCGTTTTAGTTTGGTTCTGTATGAAAAATGCGACACTTGGAACGATGTGATGCACCGCCACAGGCGTAATCCGATAGTTACCCACGCGGGTCGCCCGCTTGATTGGAAGCACACGCAGCTGCAGTACCGGCTTGGTCTGACTCGGACCTTTGATCTTAGTAAAATCCGGCCAAATTCCGTCGTTGAAAAAATATTTTCGCAAACCTTCAACGATCGGTCGTGTGCCCCATATATTGATGCTCGCCTTGCACTTGCCAAAAAGATTGTCAGCTAACGTGCCGAGCCCCATGACATGGTCGAGGTGGATATGGGTAACCAGGATGTTTTGGATTTTCAGTTGCGCCTGCCAGCTAAGCGCCCCGGTCACGCCGCCAGCGTCAATCAACAAAGTATCGTCAACGAGAAACGACGATAACCTGTGGCCAGGCAACTGGCCGCCCGAGCATCCCAATACGCGCAGTTTCATAGGAAAATGAATTTGTAGTCTAACCTGCTTTGAAATACTTGACTAGCGGAAAATCTGGAAAAACGGTAAATACCGACATGCTCCGAGCACGCTCCGACGATTTCTCAGCTCGCTCCGCCCCATATGGCTGATCCTGCAATTACGATTCGCAGCATTCCGCTCTTCTCTGCGCTTTCTCGCGAAGACATCGCCAAGGTGCTGGGCAAGCTGGAGGAAGTCTCCGTTCCATCGGGCGCGACCATCTTTTCTCAAGGCGACCAGGGAGACGCGTTCTACGTTATTCAATCTGGCGCAGTGCAGGTCATCGTCGAAGCGGCGGCGGGGCGGAGAGAAGTCGTCGCCGTCCTGGGCGCACAAGATGGCTTCGGCGAGATGGCGCTCCTTTCCGGTGAACCGCGCTCGGCGTCCGTGGTCGCCATCGCCGACACCTCGCTCTGGCGTTTGAGTCGCGAGTCATGGAATGAGCTGATCGAGAAGCATCCGTCCTGGCTGCTCCATTTCTGCGCCACCATTAGCAAACGGCTGGCGCGCCTCGACGCGCAATATTCTTATGGGCGCGATGCTTATCGGTCTTTGGCAGAAAACTATTACGCTTCCCGCACCAGGGAACATCAGCAGTTCCTGCGCCGCGCGGCGCTATTGGATTGGCTGGACGCGGAAACCGCAGGGAGCTTGCTCCGTGCCAACGATGCTGCCGGTTGTATCAGAGACCTGCAGACCAGCCAGCTGCCGCTCCTGCAAAGTGGCAGCGACCATCGGCTGGAGTTCCATCCGCTATTCGGCGAATTCTTGCGTGGCAGGCTCGCCGCCATCGAAGGTTCGGCGGGCGAGCGCGAGCTTCATGCGGATATCAGCGCCGGCTACGAGTCGTTAGCACAGTGGCCCCAAGCGATCGAACACGCGCTCGCCGGCGAGAATTGGCGCCGAGCACGAATGTTGCTGATCGAGCACTACGGCGGTGGCGCAGAAACCTCGGCAAATTTTGTTAAGACCGCCCTGGATCGGTTTCCAACGGGTTTTTTCCACGGCGACACCGCTTTGATTCAACTAAAGGCTGACGCAATGTTGGCCTTGGCCGATCCGCAAGGAGCCTATCGAGTCTATCAAGAAGCGCTGGCACACCAGCGTTCACACGTCGGCGTAGTTCAATATCAAAACATGGCCCGAGCTTTGTACGAGAGACGTGAGTACAACCAGGCCGTGCAGTGTTTGCGCAGCGCGCTCAAGATCCTCGAGCAGGACGTCGGCGAGCACCGTGGCCCGTCGCTGCTGCGCCAATCCGATGGCGAGCCAGGTGAAAGACCCTTCTCACGACAAAAAACGCGCTACAGCCCCGCGCTCCGCCTCCGGCGCATCGTCAGAAAACCCAGCCTCATTCGTTGGCTCGGCGGCATCGCTGGCGCCGCCATTTGGGCCTACTTTTGGTTCGGCACTCCCGCCATCGGTTTGGAACCTGCGGCGACAAAGCTGTTAGGGCTCGTCTGCTTGACACTCATCTAATGGGTGTTTTGGGTGTTTCCCGATTACGGCGTGGCACTCATCTTTGCATTGGGATTGATTCTGAGCGGTCTGGCAAAACCGGACATCGTGCTCGGCGGCTTTGCCAGCAGCTCATGGTTTATGACGCTGGGGGTGCTTGGCCTCGGCGTCGCCATCACAAGCTGCGGTCTGTTCTACCGATTGTCCTTGCAACTCGTCAGAGTCTTTCCTTTGAACTACTACTGGCAAATCGTCGCTCTCGGGCTCATGGGGGGCGTGGTCATGGCGCTGATTCCGCAGCAAAGCGCGCGCACGGCCATCATTAGTCAAATGCTCATCAATCTTTCCGAAAGCCTCGGCTATAAGAACCCGTCAAAGGCTTCCACTGGCCATTTCGCTGCCAGTTTCTTGGGCCTTGGTCAGTTGGGTTTCTTGTTCCTCACCGGTTCGACAACGAGCCTCATCGCCTACGGCCTCTTGCCACCCGAGGTGCAGGCTCGCTTTACTTGGGGTTACTGGTTTATCGCGGCAGTGCCACCTACCCTCGTGGTTATTTTCATCATTCTTGCAGCCACCATGATTCAATATCGGCCCGAGTCGCACGCTCGCGTTTCTTACAAGTTAGTCGAGACCCAACTCGGTGTCTTGGGTACCATGTCGAAGCATGAGTGCATCACTCTGTTGGTGCTGGTACTTACGATCGCCGGCTGGCTCACCGCCGGTTATCACAAGATCGATGGTGCGTGGATTTCCTTGTCGGCGTTTTGCGTTTTGATTGTCAGCGGTGTTCTAGAGAAAGGGTTAATCAAAAACGGCATCGACTGGGAAGTGCTCATCTACATGGGCGCGACCTTGTCGATTCCAACCCTATTAACACAAGCACGTATAGACAAATGGCTGGTCGCGGCAGTCTCGCCGCCGTGCTGCCCTTCGTCGATTGGCCGCTCATCTGCATTGTGGTGATCGCGCTGATCACCTACCTCGCAAAACTGATATTCACCAGTTTCCTGAAGGTAGTTACAATGATGGTGACTTTCCTGCCGCTGGCGCCCGCCATCGGCGTCAGCCCGTGGGTCATGGCGATAATTATTTTGATCGCTTCCGAGGTATGGTTCTTCCGCTCCCAAGTCGATTGGCACACGATGGCGACCGCAACCACCGATGGCAAAGGTGTTACCTATCCGTTGATGGCGCGCATCAACCCAATCTACGCCATCGCCTATATCGTCGCGCTCATCGCCGCGATTCCCTATTGGCGCTACCTGGGGCTCATCTCTCAGCCGCCTCAATGATATCGACAAGCTCGGCTGCAGCCAAAAGTATTTTAGCCTCGACCGTGGCGGGTTAATTGCCCTCCTTGAAAGCTCGTCATACGGACGCTAAGACTGAACTGTCCGATGGCTAAATTGATTAACCAAGATCTGGGCTCGCTCGAATACCAAACCGCGCTGACGCTCCAGGAAAAGCTCGTCGAGTCCAAACAACGCGAGCCTTCCGATGACATTCTTCTGTTCGTTGAGCATCCTCACATCTACACGCTCGGTCGCGGCGGCAAAGAGACGAACGTGCTGGCGCCACGGGAAGTTCCGGTTTACCGCAGCAGCCGCGGCGGGGATGTGACTTATCACGGGCCGGGGCAGCTCGTCGTCTATCCGATCATCGATCTGCGCTCGAAATTACGCAAGGATGTCCATCGCTACGTGCGCAATTTGGAAATGTCGGCGATTTCCACGCTGAAAGATTTCGGCCTTTCAGCGACTCGGCGCCCGCCGTATACTGGCATCTGGATCAACGATCGTAAGATCGCGGCCATTGGCGTAGCCGTAAAACGCTCGATCACGTATCACGGTTTAGCGCTTAACGTGAATACTGATTTGTCTTACTTTCAACGCATCGTTCCCTGCGGTCTGACCTGGGCCGATGTGACATCACTGCAGAAAGAACTCGGTGCGGCGCAGAATATGAACCTCGTCAAAGTACGCTTTCTTCACAACTTCGCGAAAGTCTTTGGCTACCCGGAGGTTCAAGAACCGTCCGAAACTCCGAGCAAACCCGAAACCCGAAACTCGGAACTCGAAACTATTTGAACCATGCCACGCCGTCACCCCGACTGGATCAAAGTCAAAGCCCCGGGCAACCCCAACTACATGCGCCTGAAGAAACTCATGCGCGAGAAGAATCTTCACACCGTCTGTGAAGAGGCGCGCTGTCCGAACATCGGAGAATGCTGGGGCAACAAGACCGCGACGTTTTTGATTCTGGGCGACACCTGCACGCGTGGCTGCCGCTTTTGCGCCATCGACAAAGGCAAGCCGCTGGCGCTCGACCCGGAGGAGCCGCGCAATGTGGCACTGACCGTCAAAGACTTGGGGCTCGAACACATCGTTGTTACGTCGGTAAACCGCGACGATCTGCCCGACGGCGGCGCTAACCATTTCGCTAAGACAGTCTTCTGGATCAAGAGTTTGAATCCGGGCATCCGCGTTGAGCTCTTGATTCCCGACTTTGAAGGCAATCTGGACTCACTGCGTACGGTTGTCAGCTCAGGTATCGAAATTTTGAATCACAACATCGAAACCGTACCGCGCCTCTATGGCAAAGTCCGCCCGGGGCACACCTATGAATGCTCGGTGAATATTCTGAAGACCGCAAAAGAAATGCGGCCGGACGTGCTCACAAAAACCGGCATGATGCTCGGCGTGGGCGAGTCCAAAGAAGAAGTGATGACGACATTGCAGGATCTGAAAGAACGCAACGTTGACATCATCACCCTCGGCCAATATCTGCAACCCTCGTCGAAGCTAATGAAGGTCGAACGCTATCTGCACCCGGATGAGTTCAGGGAATTCAAAACCGAAGCAGACAAGCTAGGCTTTCGTCATGTAGAATCCGGCCCGCTGGTGCGCAGCTCGTACCACGCGTGGAGCCATGTGGGATAGCAGATTGGTGTGATGAGTAGCGCTTCCTGCCCCCAGCACGCCAGCAATCCAATCAGATCGAAAAAACATTTGCATTTGCGTCAACCGCAGATCGCTTGGTTCAAATTTCTTTGAGTTTTCCGGTCAACCAGCGCGCCGTTCGTAGCAGCCGCGCATCGCCGCCACGCGGGCCGACGAGCTGCACGCCGATGGGTAAGCCGTTTGAACTTTGCATGAGTGGCAAAGTGATGGCAGGCATGCCAAGCAAAGTCCAAACCGAACAGAATGTCGGATCGCCGGTGGAAGATAACCCCTTTGGCGCCGCGCCGGGCGCGGTTGGGGTGATAATCGTGTCGTAGCGCTGCTCGAACAATTCCACGAAGCTCTCGTTGGCCGCTTCCGCCTGTGCGCGGGCGCGCAGGTAATCCGCCGCGCGCACTTCTTGGCCGCGCTCGATCTGGGTTCTCAACGCCTCAGAAAGTTTATCGCGGCCTTTGTCCCATTCACGATGCAGATTTACCGCCAGTTCGGCGCCGAGAATCGCGCGATGCCAATCCCACGCATCGGCTGCCGAGGGAAACAACTCCACTTCTTCGATTTGCGCTCCCAACTCTTCGACTAGTTCGCTGAATCCTTCTTTGCTCTCGCTGTCGACGCGCTCCCAATGGGGCGTTTTGACAAAAGCGAACATGGGCGCGAGCGGCGGCTCTTCGCGCGAGGTTTCAAGAAAAGGAATCCGCGCCCGCGGCCGCGTGTCGGGATCGTTTTCATCGAAGCTGACCAGCTGCTCAGCCAGCAGGGCGACGTCGTCAATTGTTCGCGCGAACACGCCGATATGATCCAGCGTGCGCGAGAGTTGCAGCACGCCGTGACGGGAAATCATCCCATGCGTCGGTTTGAAGCCAATCACACCACAAAACGCCGCGGGACGGATCACCGAGCCAGCCGTCTGCGTGCCCAGCGCGAGAGGCACCATGCCCGCGGCCACGGCCGCCGCTGAGCCGCTGGAAGAGCCTCCCGGCGTGTGCTCGGCGTTGTGCGGATTGTGGGTTTTTCCCGGCGAGAAAAACGCAAACTCCGTTGTCACCGTCTTGCCTACGATCACCGCACCAGCGGCGCGCAAGAGTGAAACCGTCGTTGCATCGCGCGACGGCGTGCGGCCAGAGTACAACACCGAGCCGCACTCGGTGGGCATGTCGGTGGTATCGAAGATATCTTTGATACCGACAGGCACACCGTGCAGCGGCCCGACGGGTTGGCCGGTCAGACGGAATTGGTCCGCGGCGCGCGCCTGCTGCAACGCGTAATCCGGATCGAGAAACGCCCAGGCCCGCACCTGTGCGTCGACGTCGCGAATGCGCGCCAGGCACGCCTCGACGAGCTGTTCGGAAGAAATCGCCCCTTCGCGAATCAAGCGCGCGGCATCGACAGCGGAGAGGAGATGGAGATTGGTCGTGTCCATTGGCGTTATACAGAGGGCGACCAGCCGGTCACCCCTACCGCTAATTGCCGTAGAGAAACTCCGGCAGCCACAGCGTCATGCCGGGCCAGATGTACATGCAAATCAAACAGAGCACGACGATCAACATGTACGGCATCATGCCGGCAAAAATCTGGTTGAGCGTAACATGGGGCGGCGAGACGCCTTTCAAATAAAAGGCCGACATCGCCACCGGCGGCGACAGAAATGCCGCTTGTAAGTTCACCGCGACCATCGTGCCAAACAGGATCGGATCGACGTTAAAGTGGGCTAAGAGCGGAATGAAAATCGGACAGAAGATGACGATAATCTCGGTCCATTCCAGTGGCCAGCCCAAAAGAAAAATAATCAACTGCGCAACGAAGAGAAAACCCAACGGCGAGAGATTCATGCTCAGCACCCAGCGCTCGATCAAGCCCTGGCCGCCGTGCAGCGCGAAGACGCTGGAGAAAAGCGCCGAACCGATGAACAGCCAGCAGACCATCGCGGTAGTCTTCGCGGTGAGAAAGACCGCTTCGTTTAAGTTGCGGCGTAGGTCTTGTGATTTGCTCAGTCCCATCGCCCAAGGGATGACGGTGCCAAAAAAAGTCGCGCCGAGGGACGCCGACACGAGCAGCGGCACGAACTCACCGCGGCGCAAGCCCAGCGCAATGCCGACGATTGCGCCGAGTAAACTCCACCACGCCACCGGCCGGGGAAATTTTGCCATCGCCGCCAAGTAAAGCGCGCCCAATGCGCCGATGGCCGCCGACTCGGTGGCGGTGGTTATGCCGAACAAAATCACCGCAAGAACGATGATCGTAAGCACGCCGAGGGGAACGACCGAAGCAACCAGCTCGCGGAGAATCTCGAACTGCTCGCCGTCCATGCGCCAGTAATAATAGGTCAGCAACAATCCGAACAGTGCCGCAAAGGCCCAAAACCAACTATAGAAGTTCGCGGGAATTTTGCTCGTCGCAGCGGCGGCTGGCTCAGCAACCGAAGTCATCTCGCGCGGCGGCCCTTCGGACGGCGGCGCGGGAGCGATCTCCACCGGGCTGCCGGCGGCGCCGAGCTCCTGGGGTTTCTCGTCGGCTGGCACCGTAGATTTCTCAGCCGCTTGGCCCAGCTCCACGGGCTTCTCCGCCACGGCGCCAAGCTCCTGGGGCGCTGCTTCTGCAGCGGGCGCGGGCGCGGCCACGCCTGCCTGCTCCTGTAGCGGCTTTGCCGTGCTGACGGTTGCCGGCGCGTTGTAAATCACGACGTACCACCAGGTCATGGCCAAAGTGCCGGCGCTAAGCGCCAGCGGCACCATCAAAGTGAGCACCGTATTGACGACGAAACCGTAGCCGATGGGCTTGCCGCCCGCGGTCTTCGCGCCGCGCAACAGACTCGGTCGAAAGAAAGCGCCGAGCAGGCCACCGAACACACGCTTTGCCGGCCCGCGCTCGAGCCGCTGCAGCCAATCGGGAACGTTCAAGCGATACTGGTCCTCGGAAAGCTTGGGCGCGATTTTCGGATTGATGATCGCCCAGCCGAGAATGTAGACGAGATATAAAAAAGTCAGAAAGAAACCCGGCAGCATCGCCGCAGCGTACAGTTTAACGATCGACTGACCGGCCACCGCGGCATAGACGATCAACATGACCGACGGCGGAATCAGAATCCCCAGCGTGCCACCTGCGGTGATCGCGCCGGAAGCGAGCCGGACATCGTAGCCGGCGTTGAGCATGGGGCGCATGGCGATGACGCCCATCAACACGACCACGGCGCCGACGATGCCCGACGCGATGCCCCAAAAAGCGCATACGAGTAATGTCGTCACCGCCAGCGACGCCGGCACGCGGCGAAACGCCAACTGCACAGCGTGAAACATGCGGTCGACCAGCGCCGCGCGCTCCATGACGTAGCCCATGAAGACAAACAACGGCACGGATAATAAAGTATCGTTAACCATCACGCCGTAGGTGCGCTGCACCATGAGGTCGAAAATGCGATTCTGCCACCAGTGCTGTGTCGGATCCCAAAAGGCCACGGCACCAAACAGCATGCCGACGCCCATGAGCGTAAACGCCGTCGGAAAGCCCATCATGATCGCCGCCACGATGAGCCCGAGCATAATCAAGCCGAGTACCGGGTCGCTCATGGCTTTTTCTGCTCCTTGATGTCTGTCACAGTAACGGCACTGCGATGGCGCGCCGCTTCGTCGATGGCGTGGGCCGATTTCAGCGTCGCTTGGCGCGATTCTTCATCGATAAACTCGCTCTGCGAAAGCTGCGTCTCTATAACGTCGATCTCTTCGACGTCGTGCAGCCGCGCCGGCCACGCGCCGGTCTTGAGACAAACAAAGCAGCGCAGAATTTCAGCGAGGCCCTGCAGCATCACCAGTGCGCCGGCGATGGGAATGAAAGTTTTGAAGTGATACACCGGCGGACCCGCCGCGGTGACGGTGGAATGTTCACCGATGCGCCAGGACTCAGCGGCGTAGCCGTAGCCGGCGTAGGCCAATGCGAGAATTCCCGGCAGAAAAAACAGCAAGTAAAGAATCAAATCGAGCAGCGCCTGGGAGCGCGGCTTTAAGTAGATGTAAACGAAATCGGCGCGCACGTGGCCGGCCAAGGCCAGCGTGTAGGCGCCGCACATCATGAACAACGTGCCGTAGAGCATGTTGTTCAAATCAAAAATCCACGCCGTCGGCGCATTTAAGATGTAGCGCTTGAAGACTTCGACGGAGACCACGAAGGTCAAAACCACGATCAGCCAGGCGAATAACTTGCCGATCCAGTAGCTGATGCGGTCCGCCGTTCGGATGAGAGCGAGTGCATTCATAGACAAACAAAGACGCCAGCCATCCGGCAAATACCGGTTGGCTGGCGTCTTCTCTAAGACCGAAGAACGAGCCTAGCCTTTCCTAGCACCGAAATAATGGTTGTAGGCCATGCGGCGGTCGACGACGGTGTCCAGCTCCCACTTCACCGCGCGCTGCGCAAAGGCGCGCTGCGAGTCGGCGATCTCTTTGAACAATGGATTATCCGCAGCCTTCTTCGCCGCCGCCGCGTCATAGGCAGCCAGTTGCTGGCGCAGCACACCGGCCGGCGTCTGGTAAAAACGCACTTTGTCCTTGGTCTGCATCTCGATGTAGTCTTTGGAATAGCGATCGATGGCCTTCCAGGACATCTCCGCCGATGCCGCCTCGACGGCGTTTTCGATGATCGATTTCATCTTCGCCGGCAGCGCGTCGTACTTGCCCTTGTTGAACATGATCTCAAACTGCTCGGCGTTCTGATGGTAGCTCTGCAGCATGCAGACTTTGGAAACATCGGGGAAGCCGAGCATCCGGTCGGAAGAGGCATTGTTAAATTCCGCGGCGTCGAGCAGACCGCGATCCATCGCCGGCACGATCTCACCGCCCGGCAATGCGTTGACCGCCGCGCCCATACCGGTGAACACGTCGGTGGAAATGCCGACGGTGCGGAACTTGAGTCCTTTAAAATCATCCGGCTTGGTGATCGGCTTCTTGAACCAGCCCAAGGGCTGGGTCGGCATCGGTCCATAGGGTAACGACACCACGTTCATGCCGATGGAGTTGTAAAGCTTGTTGAGCAACTCACGCCCGCCGCCGTAACGATGCCAGGAGAGCAGCATGTTGGCGTCCATGCCGTAGGCGGGGCCGGAGCCCCACAGCGCCAGCGCCGCCTGTTTGCCGTAGTGATAAACCAACACACCGTGGCCGCCATCCAGCGTGCCTTTAGACACCGCTTCGAGCAAACCGAAGGCAGGCACCACCGCGCCGGCCGGCAGCACTTCGATCTTCAAATCGCCGCCGGTCATGTCATTGACCTTCTTGGCGAAGTCCTGGGCGAACTCATGAAAGATGTCTTTCGCGGGCCAGGTGCTTTGCCAACGCATCGATGTCGCGCCCTGCGCCTTGACGATGTTGGGAAAACCAAGTACCGCGGCTCCGCCCGCCACCACGGCGCCCTTGAGAATACTGCGCCGCGAAAGCTTACTTGCCTGCGGCTCCTGCTTCTTTGCTTCTTCAGCCATGAATTTGCCTCCTACAGTCAGAAAACTAATTTCACTGATTTATAGTACGGATGGGCAATTCACGTCAATGTCGGATTACCCGCAAAATCGCAATTTACGGCTTTGGCAAAAAGCCTCTCAGAGTCAACTCGGCGCCAATTACACCAGCACTTTCGGGCAACATAACAATGACCAAACATCTCCGCAGCAGCATGGCTTTGCTTAAGTTGACACTCGCCAGGTCCACGGGCTAGGTTCCAGGACGTAAAGTTCACCGTCGACTCATGAACCGCACAGAGCTCATCAGCGCGCTGCGCAATGCCATCGGCGCGCGTTATGTCTTGATCGAGAACGAAGACAAGATCGTTTACGAGCAGGACGGCTCGATCTTTCAGATCATGCCTGAGATCGTCGCCGTGCCCGCCAACACCGCAGAGGTCTCCGCCGTGGTAAAAATCGCCAAGCAGGCCGGCGTGCCAATTGTCCCGCGCGGCTCGGGCACGGGTCTGGCCGGCGGCTCGGTTCCTGCTGAAGGCGGCATCGTCGTTTCGCTGTCGCGCTTGGATCGCATTTTGAAAATCGACCTGGAGAATCGCATCGCCATCCTCGAGCCCGGTGTGATCAACGTGGACGTCACTAAAGCCGTCATCAAAAACGGCTATTTTTACGCGCCCGACCCCAGCAGCCAAGCAGCCTGTTCCATCGGCGGCAACGTCGCCAACAACTCCGGAGGGCCGCACACGCTGGCATATGGCGTCACCACCAACCATGTGCTCGGCGTGGAGATCGTGTTGGACGACGGCGAAGTGGTCTGGCTCGGCGGTGAAGTGGCGGATGCGCCGGGCTACGATCTCTGCGGCGTTTTCGTCGGCTCCGAGGGCACCATGGGCATCGTCACCAAGGTAGCGGTGCGGCTGATGCCGACACGCGAGGCGGTGCGCACTCTGCTGGCTATCTTCGATAGCATGGACAACGCGACCCAGACGGTGGTCGATATCACCGGTGCCGGCATCATTCCGGCGGCGCTCGAAATCATGGACCGCACAACCATCGAAGCAATCGAGCGCGGCGCCCCGGCGGGACTGCCGCGCGACGCCGAGGCCGTGTTAATCGTCGAAGTCGAAGGACTGCGCGAAGGCATCGACAAAGCCGCGGCTATTTCGCAGACGATCTGCCAAAAAAATCATGCGCGCGAAACCCGCATCGCCAAAGACGAGAGCGAACGGCAAACACTTTGGAAAGCGCGCAAGGGTGCCTTTGGCTCCATGGGCACGCTGGCGCCCAATTACTACGTGCAAGACGGCGTCGTGCCGCGCAGCCAACTCCCCGAAATGATGCGCCGCCTCGCCGTTATCGGCAAAGAGTTTAATTTGATCATCGCCAACGTCTTCCATGCCGGCGACGGCAACCTGCATCCCAACATCGCTTTTGATATGCGTGAGCCAGGCGTTCTCGATCGCGTCGTGGCGGCCGGCGCCGCAACGCTGCGCGCTTGCATAGAACTGGGCGGTAGCATCACCGGCGAACACGGCGTCGGTCTAGAAAAGAAAGCTTACATTGGCTTGCTGTTTAACGAGATCGATCTTGGAGCGATGACCCGCGTGCGCCAAGCGTTCGACCCCGACGGGCGCTTCAACCCGGCAAAACTTTTTCCTACTCCCGCAAGCTGCGGCGAAGTACGCCTGCAGCAGGCGCCGATTCCGGCGGGACTATGGATTTGATCAGACTGTTTCGAGTTTCGGGTTTCGAGTTTCGGATTGGTTCCGGAATTTCGAACCCGCAACGCGAAACCCGAAACCCGAAACAGATTTAAGCACCCGTGGAGCACCACCCGCATACACCGGTCACCGGCGACCAAGCGAAAAACGCCGGCCTCGATCTTCCCGAGCTCTATCAGTGCGTGCATTGCGGTCTGTGCTTGAACCAATGCCCGACCTATCGTGTCACTCGGCTCGAGCCGGAGTCGCCGCGCGGCAGGATTCATCTCGTCAAAGCAGCGGCCAACGGCCGCATTCAGCTGAACGAGCGCTTCGCCGAACATCTCTATCTTTGCCTGTTGTGCCGGGCGTGCGAGACCGCCTGTCCCTCCGGCGTGCAATACGGCCGCATCGCCGAAGCGGCCCGTGAACGTCTTGGTCCGCCGGGGTCGCAGACTATGCGAGCAATTCTCAAGTTTGTTTTTACCCAATTGCTCGCTTATCCGCGCCGTTTGAAGTTAACTGCAGGTTTTCTCGGATTCACCCAGCGCACCGGTTTGCAGGATTTGCTTGCGCCGCTGCTGCCGAAAAAATTGCGCGACATGCAAGCCATGCTACCGGCAATCCCAACCAGCTTTTTCACGCCACAAAAAACCTACCCAGCCATCGGACCACGCCGCGCCCGCGTTGCCATGCTCAACGGCTGCGTTATGCCCATCCTCTTTAGCGACGTCAACGCCGCCACAGTGCGGGTCCTGCAACGAAACGGCTGCGAAGTGATTTTTCCCGAAACCCAAACTTGCTGCGGCGCATTGAACACGCATAACGGCGAGAGTGCCGCTGCCAAAGATATGGCCAGGCGCAATATCGATGCATTTCTTAGCGCCGGGATCGACGCCATCATCGTCAACGCCGCCGGCTGCGGCGCGGCGATGAAAGAATACGGCCATTTGCTCAAGGACGACTTGGCCTACGCCGAAAAGGCGAAAGTTTTTAGCACGCGGGTCAAAGACGCCGGCGAGTTTCTTGCGGAGCTTGGCCTCGTCGGCAGGCTTGCAACGGTGCCGATGACCGTCACCTATCAAGACCCCTGTCACTTGGCCCATGGCCAACGCGTGCGCGCGCAGCCGAGGAAATTGCTCCAAGCGATCCCAGGTCTGAAATTTGTCGAGATGGACGCCTCCGACCGCTGCTGCGGCAGCGCCGGCATCTACAACATCACCCACCCCAACATGTCGCAGCAATTGCTTCAAGAAAAAATGGCGGCGATCGCCGCCACCGACGCTCAGGCGGTGGTCGCGCCCAACCCCGGTTGCATGCTGCAACTGCGTTATGGCGCCCGGCAGTGCGGTCACAATCTCCAAGTTTTTCACTTGATGGATCTACTCGATCGCAGTTATGCCGCGGCGGAGAGCCAATCGGCACAATGAATGTCAGCCGAGAACAATTGACCCAGCGGCTCGCCGCCGAGCTTGGCTCTGCCGCCGTGAGCAGCGACTCCGCATCACTTACGGCGCACCGCATAGACGGCATAACACCGAGGCTTTTTTGCGAACCCGATAGCGCCGAGCAAGTCAGTGCCGTGCTGCGCGTTTGTCGCGAAGCCAAAGCCGTCGTCGCGCCCTGGGGCGGCGGCACGGCGACTAACCTGGGCAACCTGCCGCGCGCGCTCGATGTGATCGTCTCGACCGCCAAGCTCGACAAAGTCGTTGAACATGACGCTGCCAATTTGACCGCGACGGTGCAGAGCGGCATCAGGTTGGCCGCTCTGCAAAAAGCCTTGGCGCCGCAAAGGCAGCTGGCGCCCTTCGATCCGCCCCTGCCGGAGCGCGCGACCATCGGCGGCATCGTGGCGGCCAATCTGAACGGGCCGCGCCGCGGCTACTATGGCAATGTCCGTGATCTGGTCATCGGCATGAAAGTCGCGCTCGCAACGGGTGAAGTCATCAAGGCGGGTGGCAAGGTCGTCAAAAACGTCGCTGGCTACGATATGTGTAAACTCTTTACCGGCGCCCTCGGCACCCTTGGCATCATCACCGAGGTGACGCTGCGCATGGCCGCGCTTCCCGACGAGAGTGCAGTAATCAGCGCTTGCGGAACTTTGCCGCAGGCTTTCCAGTTCGCCGAAGCCATCATCGGCGCGCCGCTATTGCCAGCGGCCGTCTCGTTGAACAGCAACGGCGTCGTCAGTAATTCGCAAGAGGGTTGGCAATTGACAATTCTATGCGAAGGCTTTGCCGAAACCATCGCGCGTCAGATCAGGGACATTCAAACGCTGGCGGATTCGATTGGCTTGCCGGCTCGCTGCGTCGAGCCGCAGGCCAGTGCACAGCAATGGCAACAGTTATGTAATTTTCCAGCACGCCCAAGCTCAGTCGTCTACCGCGTCACCGTGCCACGCACCGAGCTGCGATCTGTCGTCGCAACTACCGGCAACTGGAATCCCACCCCGGCCATTCTGGCCGACGTGGCCTCAGCTGTGGTCTGGATCGTTTACCCAGCAAGCGAAGCAGCCACCCAGTTGTTTCCTAAACTAATCGATTTGGCAAAGGAGCGACGGGGCCACGCTGTCATGTTCGCGGCGCCGGCGGAAGTCAAAGCCGGCTTCGATGTCTGGGGTCCGCCGCCGCCAAGCTTCGCATTGATGCGCAAGTTAAAGCAGCAATTCGACCCACAGGGGATCTTGAATCCCGGCAGGTTCCTGCAAAATTTGTAAAATTCGCGCGTTGAGACCTGCGAGGATCGAAGATTGATGATAGAGGATGGCGATCATCAATCCTCCATCTTCATTCTCGCTCTAGAAGAACCGGATCACCCAGCCAGGCAACCAATTATCAACTCCCCAACCTCGGCTTCCCGCCACAGCGAAGTAGAGTGCCGCGGCGACGAAAACCAAGTTGTCGCGGATGCCAACCTCGTGCGCGTGGTAGGATTGACGGTCGAATGACTTGAAATAGTTCTGCGCCTTGTCGTCCTTGATCGCCGTCTTTACCACCGGCACCATGGTGGGCAAAACCTTGAGCCAGTAAGAATGAAGGCCGAAGGTCGGAATCAAAAAAATAATGATCATCACCGCGCTGATTGGCGTCTGGATGCCGGCGGCCAGGCCGAAGCCGCCGACCACCATTAGGAATGTCGCCACAGCGCCAAAAAATGTCGCGCCCTTGGGAAACAAGATGCTTGCGGTATTGACCGGATTGGGCCAGCGTTGCACGTTGCTGATGCCGCTGATCAACATCCGCCAGCCGAGAATCACGCGCAAAATCGCTTCGCAGATCACGATAGACGTTTGCGGGTCCAAAACTTCCCTCCCGAAACCGGTGTCGAATAAATGACGCGACTATATGCAGTCGCCAATTGCACGTCAATGTCGACTTGGCGGCAATTGTCGCCTTTTACCAGTGAAATTCTAAACAAAATTTGAAGAAACTGTATTGTCAGCGGTGCAGAAATTCTCTAAACTACGGTTTCTGCGTTTTAAATCATGGCATGTGAGTTGCTCGAACTTCACCCTCAAAGGTGGTGCACATGAGATATCCTGTTCGATTGACGCTAGCGTTTTGGGTTGCCGTGCTCGTGGCCGTTGTCGGGCACGCGCACGCACAACGGGATCCGTTTCCATTGCTTCCTGGCATGGAAAAGCAGGTGGAGTTTTGGAAGAAGGTATTCACCGAGTATAGCTTTTCGCAGTTAATCTATTTCGATCCGCAGGATTTGGCGACGATCTACGAGGTGAACGAGGTCGGCCCCGACAATCTTCCCGATGAAACCATCAGGTCGGAGCGTGCCCGCATTGCCGCCGCCAACGGTGTGACGATCGATCGTGTGTTTGCCCAGCGCGGTGTCAAGGAAAAAACCGCCGCAGGCTGGAAACGTTCGGGGCGCTACATGGCGCAGATGCAGCAGATCTTCCGCGAGCGGGGATTGCCGGTGGAGATCAGTTATCTGCCGATGGTGGAATCGTCCTTCGATATAAACGTGCGCTCCTACATGGGCGCGCTCGGCATGTGGCAGTTTATGCCGGCCACCGGCCGCGGTTTCAATATGCGTGTCGATGGTGCGATTGACGAAAGACGCGACCCGATCGAATCGACGCGCGCCGCGGCTTCGTATTTGAAGCAGGCCTATGAATCGCTAGGCAGCTGGCCGTTGGCGATCACCTCCTACAACTATGGACCCGCCGGGATGGCGCGCGCCGTCGCCGACATGGGCACAGCCAACCTGGTGGAATTGATTCGCAACTATAACGGTCCCTATTGGGGTTTTGCACCGAAGAACTTTTACGCGGAATTTCTCGTCGCGATCGAGATTGGGCGTAACATTCAACGTTATTTCCCCGGTCTGGTTCTTGATTCCCCGGTGACCGTAAAAGATCACGAGCTTGCCAGCATGACTTCTTTAGAAGCGGTGGCCAATGCCAGCGGTCTTTCCCAGGATCAACTGCTAGCTTGGAACCCCGCACTAACGTCGCAGGTGCGCTGGCTGCCAGCCGGTTACCGCGTCAAGTTGCCTGCCGACACGACCATGGCGCCCATCGTCGAAGTAGCTCGCTACGAGCCACCGGCTCGTCCGGTGGTTGGACGCGGGCGCGGCAGAGTTGTCACTGCGGCTAACAGTGGCACCCAGCCAAAAACGGTACATCATCAAGTCAAACCAGGTGAAACCCTCAGCAAGATCGCCGCGCGCTACGGCGCGTCGGTGCAAAGAATTCTTCAGGCCAACGGCCTGCGCCATGCTAATCTCGTCAGAATCGGCTCAACGCTTGTCATACCGCGCGCGTAACTTCGCGCTAATCCAACAGCAGCACGAAAAGGCGAACCCTAAGGTTCGCCTTTTTTATTGACATTCTCGTCGACACCGTGGGATGAACTGGACCAACAAAGGAGGACGCCTTAATGCCGCCACCGAGTATCGGTCTGATCATTCCATCGGCCAATCGTCTGACCGAACCGCAGTTCAACACGTATCTTCCGGCGGGCGTCGGAACCCATGTCACCCGTTTGCGCATGGCCGGCAAGTTCCGCAAGCCGCTCGCGGTCCTGAAACCAGAATTAATTCAGGCGGCCGAAGCGCTTTCCGACATCAAACCCAGCGTCATCGTGTTTCATTGCACGGCTAATTCAATGGAGAGCGGCTTGGACCATGAGAAAGCGATCGTCGACATCATCGCCCAAGCAAGCGGCTGCCCGACGATCACAACGGCGCAAGCCCTGACCCAAGCCTTCGACCGCGTGGGCATCAAAAAAATGGTGCTGATCAGCCCCTATGTCCAGTCGACCAACCAACTTGAAGTGAACTATCTCAGCGAAACCGGTTACACGGTGCTCCACGAGAAAGGCCTAGCGCTTGACTCGGGCGCCTACTCGGAAATAACACCCGAAGAATGGAAGAAGATCGTAAAAGAAAACCAGCGCGCCGATGCCGACGGCTATTTCTTGAGCTGCACCAACACGCGCATGATCGAAACGATCGCCGACCTGGAACGCGATCTAGACAAACCGGTGATCAACAGCAATCAGGCGACAATTTGGGCCTGTCTAAAGAAAATGGGGATTGCTTATTCGCATCCGAAGCTGGGCCGGTTGTTTAGCGGGAATTAAGACAGCAAGCCGAGACTCCCCCGGGGCTGGTCGAAATCTCAGCTGATCAGCGATCTAGACGATCAATGGTGCGCAGAGTTTCGTCGCCGGGGGACTTTCACCGCCATTATCGTTGGTTTCGAAGGCGTCGGAGAAATCTGGTTGTTCCAGCTTGTTGCTCATACGATATTGCGGCAAAGTACTCATCTAGGGTTCGCAATCGTCCTCGGCGGCTAGGTCGTTCGATTAGAACAGTAGCTTTTCTTCGTCTCGTGCCGGTACCGCGAGTCGCTCTTTCAACCCCGTATTGCGCGTTTCCACCCGCACATTGCGGATTGCCATGGCGAGCGCTTTGCGGTTGCCAACGACGATCACCAGTTTTTTGCCGCGCGTCACCGCGGTGTAGAGAATGCTGCGATAGAGCATGATGTAGTGCGACGTGTGCAGCGGCAGAATCACCACGGGATACTCGCTGCCCTGGCTTTTGTGAATGGAGGTCGCGTAGGCCAGACTAATCTCATCCCATTCGTCCGATTCATACTCGACGATGCGCTCGTCGAACTCGACGCGTATCTTGCCGTCGTCGCGGTCGATGCTGGCGATGTGTCCGAGATCGCCGTTGAAAACTCCTTTGTCGTAGTTGTTTCTCAGCTGCATGACTTTGTCGCGCACCCGCAGCGTCGACCCGCCGCGCTCCAGGCTGACACCGGCGGGATTGAGCAACTGCTGCAGCTCGAGATTTAACTGCATCGTCCCGAGCAGACCGCGATGCATTGGCGTTAGCACTTGCACAGATTGGGTGATGTCTCCACCGCCGAGCTGCATCATTTGCGGGATGCGCACGCGCAACAGTTCTTTGATCGTCTCGAGAACTTCTTCTTCACTCTCGCGCGCCATAAAATCAAAGTCGCGCCGCTCGCGCGCGTCGGCGAACTCCAACGACTGGCCCTGGAGAATCTTGTGGGCGTTAACGACAATCAAACTCTCGCCCGATTGGCGGAAAATCCGCCTGAGCACTGCGACGGGAACCACGCCCGAATCGATCAAGTCCTTGAGCACGCTGCCCGGTCCGACGGACGGTAGCTGGTCAACGTCGCCGATTAGAATTAAATGCGTGTGCGGATCGATGGCGTTCATCAAATTATCCATCAACATGAGATCGACCATCGATGCCTCATCGACGATCACCACGTCGGCCTGAATCGGATTATCCTGATGGCGCTGAAAGCCGCCTTCGCGCGGGTTGTACTCGAGCAGGCGATGAATCGTCATCGCCTCTTCGCCGGCAGTCTCGCTCATGCGCTTGGCCGCGCGCCCGGTCGGCGCCGCCAATGCAAAAGAGACCTTGGCACGGCGCAGAATGCCGAGCAACGACATAAGGAGCGTCGTCTTGCCGGTGCCCGGCCCGCCGGTGATGACAAAAACTTTCCGCTGCAGCGCCTGGCGCGCGGCTCTGATCTGATCCTCATCGAGCCGGATCGGCAGCGCCGCAAACAGATCGTCACTCAACAAATCAACCGCACCGCGCTCCACGGTCTTGCCCTTGTCCCAAGGGCGCGGCATGCGCTCGTCTTGCAAATACGACGCGGTGCCGAGCAGACGGCGAATCGCCGCGGCAACGCGCTTTTCCGCCTGCCAAAATTCACTCAAGTAAACGCGCTGTCCTCGGCCATCTTTGCTCTCTTGCAAAATCACAGCGCCGCTTGCCGCCAGCTTGTCGACGGCGATTTCGATGCGGTCGTAATCGACGCTCAACATCTCGCAGGCGGTGCGCGCCAGCGCTGTCAGCGGCAAAAAGCAGTGGCCGCGCTCGGCCGATTCGCGCAGCGCGTGCAGCACTCCCGCTTGCACCCGCAGCGGAAAGTCGCCGCGAATGCCGATGGCGTTGGCAATCCGATCAGCAAGGATAAAGCCGATGCCGTGCACTTCGCGGGCAAGCAAATAGGGATTTCCCCGCACGCGTGCGATCGTATCGGTGCCAAAGACGCGATAGATGCGCAGCGCCAGCGAAGCACCCACGCCATGCCCCTGAAGAAAGACCATGACGTCTTGCATGCCGCGCTGCTCTTGCCAAGCCTGCATGATGCGGCGCGCGCGGCTCTCGCCGATGCCTTCCACTTCCAGGACCCGCAGCGGTTCCTCGGAAAGAACGCGCAAAGTTTCCAAACCGAACGCCGCCACCAATCGTTTGGCGTAGGTCGGCCCGATGCCTTTGATCATCCCGGAGCCCAAATATTTCTCGATGCCTTCGAGCGTTGCCGGATCGACTTTTTGCCACTGCTCGACTTGGAATTGCAGGCCGTATTTCGGATGGCGCTTCCACGCTCCGGTCACGCGGATTTCTTCACCCTCGGAGACCGGGAAAATGGTCCCAACGATGGTTGCACCCGGCCCGCCGTCGGAGTCCAAACGCGCGACAGTATAGTGGGTTTCCGGGCTCTGAAAAGTGATCCGGCCGATGGTGCCCTGCAGTGAGGTTTTATCGTTTAGCGGTCCCGCCACAAACGCTCCAGTCGCAATCCTACTTGAAAGCCAGAGCCCGGTAAACGTTTACCCTTGCGTTTTCGCCCCCCGATGCTTACATTTAGAGTATCCCCACATGACCACACTCACAGCACCGCTTTGGCTGGCTCGCTCTGGTTTGATTGCTAAGTTCGTTTCCTAACCGCGCCGGTTTTCCCGCTTTAGAAAGTGCGGGAAATAGGAGTTCGCAACGCTATGTCTTTGGAAAACATATGGTTTGAAGTCGTTTTGATCCTGGCGCTGATTCTCGCCAACGGTTTTTTCGCTTCGGCGGAAATCGCCATGATCGCCACCCGCAAAAGCCGCATCGATGCGCTACTTGAGCGGGGCGTCCGATCGGCGGCGGCGGTGGCGCGCTTGAAGAACGACCCTGATCGTTTTCTCGCCACCGTGCAGATCGGCGTCACCGTTGTCAGCACCATGGCCTCGGCCATCGGCGGCGCCGCTGCGATCGATTATCTAAAACCGCAAATCGCCACAATGCCGTTCCCGTTCGCTGCCCGTTGGGCCGAAGCCATCGCCATCGGCTTGGTCGTCGCACCGATCGCTTATCTCTCGCTTGTTCTGGGCGAGCTGGTGCCCAAATCTCTGGCATTGCGTTTCTCTGAAAAGATCGCCTGTGTCGTCGCCCGGCCGATCGAAATCCTCGGTCAGATCAGCGCACTTTTCGTTAAGCTTCTGACCGCTTCGAGCAATGCCGTGCTTTGGCTGTTCGGCGGCAAAGACGCCGAAGGCGCAAGTTTCATCTCCGTCGATGAAGTTAAATCGCTGGTGCGCGAAGGCGCCGCCAAAGGCATTTTCAATGAAACCGAAAAGGAGTTGATCCACAGCGTCTTTGAATTCACCGACACACCGGTCAAAGCGGTCATGCTGCCGCGCACTGAAATTCATGCCATCGAAGTCCACGCGACGTTGGCAGAGGTCGCCAAAAGTTTTGTTGAAAGCGGTTTTTCGCGCATCCCAGTTTACGACGGCAGCTTGGATAATGTCATCGGCATTCTCTACAACAAAGATGTCTTCAAAGCACTGCAAGAAAAAAGCGACTTTTGCATCCGCGAGCACCTGCACCCGGCCTACTTCGTGCCAAGCACCTTGCCAATCAGCGAACTGCTCAAGCATCTGCAACGGCGCCATCTCGCCATCGCGCTGGTGGTCAACGAATATGGCGAAGTCGAAGGGCTGGCGACACTAGAAGACTTGCTCGAAGAGATCGTCGGCGAGATCCGTGACGAATACGACCGCGAGGAGCGCGGCCCAGTCGAGCGCGTGTCCGATGGCTCGATGGTGATTCGCGGTTCGGCACTGCTGAAAGACTTGAAATCCGACTACAACTTGCCCTTCGAAGAATCGCCGGACTATCACACCCTCGCCGGCTTCGTCCTGGCGCAACTACAAACCATCCCGCGCGGTGGCGAGCGCGTCGAGCATAACGGCTATCGGCTGACGATCGTTGACATGGAAGGGCGAAGAATCGTCAAGGTCAAGCTGGAGAAGGCCCAGCCGAACTAATCCGACAATAATAGTTTATTTCTGCTGCCAGCGTTCGGTGTACCTTGCCAGAGGCAGCACTGCCAACAACACTTCATCGGTTGTCATGCTGAGCAACGCGAAGCATCTGCTTTGTCGGCGGCAGCAGATCCTTCGCTTACGCTCAGGATGACATGCTGATTGTTCTCACAAGCAAGCGAACCTTGGTTGTCGATTTCGGGTCTTTGCAGGCAATAAAAAAGCCCCGTCGCCATTTTCATGCGACGGGGCTCTTTGGCAGCGATTAATCGCAGTTTACTTCTTCTTGTCTTCCTCGCCCGGCTGCTTGCCGGGTTCGAAGCCGCCTACTTCGTGGTAAAGAACTTTCTTCTCTTCCTCGAAGGCGCGGACCGATGGAATCTGCCCAGGTAATCCCAGCTTCTTCCATTCGCCGGCGACTTTATCGTACATCTCTTTGCGCAGCGCCGTGCGTTTGGAGAATACCGGCAGATAGCGGTGCTCTTTGCAGGCGTTGATCAACGCCTTCGAGCCATAGGGCCGTTTCTCCGGCGGATTTTGCGTTGGGTCGAGCCAGGTGCTCCAGGTGTTGCGCAGAATATCGACATCGTCGATCGGGTTGCAGCGGCTGCTCATGGCCCAGATGACCTGATCCATATCGGTCGGGTCGATGTCTTCGTCAACGGCAATGATCCACTTGGTGTAGTAAGCGCCGCCAGGAACCTGCGCTGCTAGCGCCAGCGCTTGTGCGGCGTGGCCGGCATAGCGTTGTTCCAATGCGATCACCGTCATGCCGAACCCGCCGGCGCCAGCCGGATGGGCGTACACGCCTTGAATGCCCGGGACACCGAGCTTGTCGAGATCGTCCCAGATGCGCGCCGAGCGGATAATCGAGAAAAAGCCGCTCTGCTCGTTGGACGGATAATCCGCCATCAAAGCGTTGGTCAAAATCGGATTGCTGCGATAGTGAATCGCGGTGACTTCGACTAGCGGGCAGCCCGCTTCAGGTCGGCCGTAGTAGCCGGGAAATTCGCCGAAGGGTCCTTCTTTTTTCACCGAGTTCGGCTTGATGATGCCTTCGATCATGAACTCGGCGTTGGCCGGCAGCAGCAAGTTGGTCGTCTTGCCTTTGACCACCGGGATCGGCTCACCTTTGATACCGCCGAGATATTCATATTCAGAAACGTTCTTTGGAAAAGTCTGCGAGCCAACGACCATGAATAGCGGATCGATACCCCAGGCCGCCGCGACCTCCACCGGCTTTCCCTGCTCCCATGACCGGGTGATGTGCAAGCGCGCATCTTTGCCGGGCGACAGGTACAGGCCGCATTCGTTTTTGCCCTGCAGCATCATGCGATAGGTGCCGACATTGAGATAACCGGAATCGGGGTCGCGGGTAATAACGCAATCGGCGGTGCCAGCGTAGCGTCCGCCGTCGAGCGGCCAATGGCGCGGGATCGGCAGTTGGGTCAAATCGATCTTGTCGCCGGTCAACGTGTTCTGATAGAACCCCGCCTGGCTCGCCGGCACCTCTTTTGGAGCCATGCGATTTTTTAATTTGTCTTTGACACGGCGAATTAATTCTACCGTCGGCGTGTCCGGCGGCTCTTCCATGGTCAGCGCGATACGCGGAATGCTCGGACCTAAAATATTCCACAACGACTGCGCTTTGTACGGGCTCTTTTCATAGCCCTTGATATTGTCGAAAAGGATCGCCGGCGATGGTTTGTGCTTGGCGACGAGATAGCCAATGGCGCTCATCTCCTCTTCGCAGCTCACCGCTTCCTTGACGCTTACCAGGTCGCCCATCGCTTCTACGCGGTTTAACCATTCGCGCAGATCTTGAATCGGGCCGCCTTTGGCGTCCGACGTTTGCCGTCTTTCCGGTTTGGCCATTGGTTTCCTCCTGGGATAGTTCGTTGCTTCGATACTTATAGCTTGCCGCCCTTGGGCAGCAGCGATTTGAAATATGAGAAAGCGTCGTAAGATCGATACATCATATTTTCTTTCATGTAATCGATCTCCTTTTGCGGCATGATCGCCGGCTTGCCGACGCAGCTGGCGACGAACTGCATATAAGCCGTCCGCTCCAGGTAAATCGCATGGACGGTAGCATATTCCAAGCTATCGCCGACCACAATAATGCCATGCCCCTTGAGCAGCATCGCCATGCGGTCCCGCAAGGTGGCGCAAATGTCTTTGCCATCCTGAACCGTGTAAATCAGCCGCGGGCTGGGAAAAATCGGCGTTTCCGGCGCGAAGACTGCCGCTTGATTGTAAATCGGCAATATCGGCGTGCCGGCGACGGAGAAAGCGGTGGCCAAAGTCTGGTGCGTATGCACGACCGAGTTCACATCGGGCCGGGCGTGGTAAATCGCCGCGTGGATCATAGCTTCGCGCGGCGGATTGGCGATCTTGGTGACCGATCGCTTATTGCCCGCCTTGGCATAGTTCTGCTCGCACACTTCCATGTACTGATCGATGTCGACGAGGATGATGTGCTTGGGCGCAATCGCTCCCAACGGCGCGAGCACCGGCTTGATAAAAAACTTGCGCGTGCCGGGAATGCGCGCGCTGACATGGCCATGATAGTCCGCCAGGCCTTGATGAAACATGATACGATTGCCCAGCGCGACTTTTTTCTTCAGTTCTTCGAGATCCTTCTTACTAGCTGCCATAGAGTCCTCGATTTCTTAGGATTTAGATTTTACTTGCCTCAGTGCCGCCGGCGCCGGACTCGGATCTGCGCAGGTTCATCCAATTCCACTGATCGGGGAATTGCCGCACCTTGCGCTCGAGCCATTCGGTCATAACAACGGTATTTTCGCGAATCGCCTCTCTGTCCTTGGTGTCTCTTAACAAGTTCAACTCCGGTTCGATGATCAACTGCAAACGGTCGTCGGACCGGCGCACCAAGCATGCCGGCACCACCGCCGCGCCGGTGCGCAGCGCCAAAGTGACCGGGCCGCGCCGCGCATGAACGGTCTGGCCGAAGAGGGTCACCTCAACTCCCTTACTGCGGCGATATTCGTCGGCGATGATGACCGCGACCTCGTTGCGGCGCAACATCTCGCTCAATTCGCGCAGCGCTTGACGCCGCGGCCGCGCGTGGATGGTGCGCTGGCGCACGCGCAAGCGATACTCATCCAACAACTCGGCGAAGCTGCCTTCGCGCGGTTGATTGATCAGGACCGACGCCCGATATCCATCGATCGTCAGCCTGGTGCCAACCAGGAAAAAATTCCCCAGGTGGGCGCTCAAAACCAGCACGCCCTTGCCTTTCGCCAAGGCACGATCGAGATGCTCGCGACCTACCACGTCGATCTTCCGGCGCAGCTCCTCGTCGGAAGCCGAGACCGCCGCCACCAACTCGACACACGCGCGAAAAAAATTGCGCAGGGTGCGCCGCGCCGTGTTCTCCGCTTCCGTCGCGCTGATGCTGCTGCCAAACGCTGCGCGAATATTTGCGATCGAGCGCCGGCGAAACCCCGGGAACAAACGGAAACAAAGATTCGCTGACCGGTCGGCCAGACTCAACGTTGCCCTGGGAAAGCGCCGCGACGCAGCGCAGCCGATTTTCAATCCCAACCACGTGCTTGCATACGTAGCTTTGCCAATCAACCAATCGGTCATGCAGTTTGTGGGTCAGCACGCTGGCCGAGCGACACGAAGTAGCGTAATCTACGCCACTTTTCTCCCAGTGGCAAGCACAACGGGGGTCAAGCCTAGGTCGCCCGCTGGCACAAAACTCTTTGTAAATCGGCTATTTATCCCTATTCGTGGGCATTTGAACGAAACCGGCGCGGTTTTTCTGGGGAGCTTTCTATGGTAGAAATTTGGGGTTATTCCAAACGAGAACTGCTCCCATGAGAATGATACTGCCGCCGCTCAAAGAGCGCCGGGTCATCGACCGGCTCTTGTCTAGTTTTTTTCTTGAATATAAGCCTCAAGATTTTAAGAAGGCGATCGCCGCGCTTTGCCGTTTTTATAATTTGAAGATGCCCAAGATTGAATGGTTCGAATACATCGATTGGGGCAAGACCGCCGGCAAGACCTACGAGAACGGCCAGATTTATTTAGTTCATCCGGAGAACTGGAAGAACGGCCGTAAATATAACACCGAGCGCCGCTGGATCAACATGGTCTATCATGAGATGGGCCATTATGTTTTTTGGGCCGACGCCGAAAACAAGGCCGATATGTTCGCTGCGCGCATGGCGCGTGGATTGAACAATCACAAATAATGATGAGGGGGCAATTGACGAATCGCCCTAACCCTAACTGTTATGGACTACAAAGAAACACTTAATTTGCCGAAGACGGCTTTCCCCATGCGCGCCAACCTGCCGCAGAACGAGCCCAAGCAGGTCGAGAAGTGGGACGCCGAGCGCACCTATTTCAAGATGCTCGATGCCAACGCCGGCAAAGAAAAGTTCATCCTGCACGACGGGCCGCCCTACGCCAACGGCAACATTCACATTGGCCATGCGCTCAACAAGATTCTCAAGGACATCATCGTTAAATATCGTTCGATGACCGGCTTTCACTCGCCCTACGTGCCGGGTTGGGACTGCCACGGTCTGCCGATCGAACAACAGGTGGAAAAAAATGTCGGACGCGCCAAGAAACTGGCGATGAGCAAGTCGGAGGTCCGCAAGCTTTGTAAAGAGTATGCTGAGAAGTTTATTTCGATTCAGCGCGAAGAATTTAAACGGCTGGGTGTGTTGGGCGATTGGCAGCATCCCTACCGCACGCTCGACCCGCAGTACGAAGCGCAGGAAGTCCGCGAGCTCGGCAAGTTTGTTGCCTCCGGTGCACTCTACCGCCAGAAAAAGCCGGTCTATTGGTGTGCCTCCTGTATGACCGCACTAGCCGAGGCGGAGGTCGAATACGAAGACCATACCTCCGCGTCGATCTACGTAAAATTTCCCGTGGTAGATGACAAAGGCAAACTCGCAACCCAAAACTCGCAATCCGAAGCAGTGTATTTCGTCATCTGGACCACGACTCCCTGGACGCTGCCCGCCAACCAGGCGATCGCGGTCCATCCTGAATTTACCTATCGCCGCGTCAAAACGCCCCAGGGCGATTTGATTATCAATCACGAGTTAGTCGCCAAAGTAATGAGCGCGCTGGGTTTCGAAGCGAAAGACTATTCGATCAGCAGCAACGGCTGGCTGGGCGCGGACCTCGAAGGTATTCAGTGCCGCCACCCCTGGATGGAGCGCAACTCGCAGATCATCCTCGCCGACTATGTGACCCAGGACCAGGGCACCGGCTGCGTCCACATCGCACCCGGCCACGGCCAGGAAGACTACAATGCCGGATTAAACTACGGCCTCGAAGTGATGGCGCCGGTCGACGCCGAGGGGAAGTTCACCGCGGAGGCCGGCGACTTGAAAGGCGAATCGGTTTACAAAGCCGATCCGATTATCATTCAAAAGCTCGCCGGACGCGGCATGCTCCTCAAAGAAGAAAAATTGGCGCACAGCTATCCACACTGCTGGCGCTGCAAACGACCGGTGATCTTTCGCGCCACCGAACAGTGGTTCATCTCGATGGAAAAAAACGACCTGCGCAATCAGGCGCTCAAAGCCATCGACGAAGTAAGATGGATTCCGCCCTGGGGCCGCGACCGCATTCGCGGCATGCTCAACGCGCGTCCCGACTGGTGCATCTCGCGCCAGCGCTGCTGGGGCGTGCCGATTCCCGCGGTCTATTGCAAAAATTGCAACCAAGCCGTGCTGACGCGCGAGCTTTGCGACCATGTCGCAGCAATTTTCGCGAAGGAAGGTTCCGACGCCTGGTTCAACCGGCCGCTCGAAGAGCTGATTCCGCAAGACTTGAAATGCCCCGGCTGCAATGGTCGTGACTTCACCCGCGAAGAAGATATTCTCGACGTTTGGTTCGATTCGGGAGTGAGCTTCGCGTCGGTTGTCGAGCAGGATGCTCGCTTAGGCGGCCGCGCCAATCTCTACCTCGAAGGCAGCGACCAACACCGCGGTTGGTTTCACACCGCCCTGTTGACATCCTTGGCGACCCGCGACCGCGCGCCCTATGAAAACGTGCTGACGCACGGCTTTACCCTGGACGGCAAGGGCCGCAAGATGTCGAAGTCCGAGGGCAACACCATTGCGCCCCAGGACATCATCAAAAAATCCGGCGCCGAGGTGCTGCGCCTTTGGGTCTCGGCCGAAGATTTTCGCGAAGACGTGCGCATCTCAGATGAGATTCTCAATCGCTTGATCGAAGCCTATCGCCGGCTGCGCAACACCGCGCGATTTCTCATCAGCAATTTGTACGATTTCAATCCCGCGACCGACGCGGTGCCGGTCAAAGATCTCGACGAGCTCGACCGGTGGATCTTGCACCGCACCGAAACCGTGCTGGCGCGCTGCCGCGAAGCCTATGAGAATTGCGAGTTTCATCTGGTCTTTCACGCGCTCAATAATTTTTGCAGCGTCGACTTGAGCGCGCTCTATCTCGATATCGTCAAGGACCGCCTCTACTGCGAAGGCACGGCATCAAAAAAACGGCGCGCCGCCCAAACCGCGCTCCATCGGATTCTCGACGTGCTGGTGCACTTGATGGCGCCCATCGTTTCGTTCACCGCCGAAGAAGTGTGGGGCTACATGCCCGACAAGGACACGCACTCGGCGAGTATTTTCCTGTCGCCCATGCCCGCGCCCGACCGCGCGTTTCTCAACGACGAGCTAAGTGAAAAATGGGACAAGATTTTCCGCGAGCGCAGCGAGGTCTTAAAAGCGCTTGAGCAGGCGCGCACCGCCGGGGTCATCGGTCATTCGCTCGATGCTAAAGTGGTCTTGCAAACTCACAACGGTGCCGCGCCGTTAGCAGCGCTGCTCAGCACCGAGCCGCAGAAGCTCGCCGATGTCCTGATCATCTCTCAGGTGACCGCGGCAGAAAGCGCAGGATCGAGTCAAGCGTTGTATCAGGTGGAAAAAGCCCAGGGCGTCAAGTGCGAGCGCTGCTGGAAGTACGATTTGAAGGTAGGCACGGACGCCAGCCACCCGACGGTCTGCCCGCGCTGCGCCCAGGTGCTCAACTCTGGAGCGTCGACTTGAGCAGCAAAACCCGTCTGGTCACGATTTGGCTTGCCGTCATTCTGGTCCTCGACCAGGCGACCAAACTGATCGTCGATCGCAGCATGCCGCTGTACCATTCGATTCCGCTCATCGACAATTTTTTCAATCTCACTTACATCCGCAACACCGGCGCTGCCTTCGGCATCTTTGCCGGCAGCGCCGAAATTTTTCGCCGGCCGTTTTTGATCGTGGTTTCGATCGTCGCGATTATTTTCATCGTCAACATGCTGCGCCGTCTACCGGCGCGGGAAACCGGTCTCAGCACCGCTCTGGCGTTCATTCTCGGCGGCGCCATCGGCAATTTGATCGATCGGCTGATCTACGGCGAGGTGATCGACTTCCTCGACTTCCATTGGTCGGGCTACCACTGGCCGGCGTTCAACGTCGCCGACAGTTTCATCACTGTCGGCGTTGCGATCACGATTTTCTATCTCGTGCGCGCCAAAGGCGAAGACCCCTTCGCCGCCGCATCGCGATAGTTCTATCGGGCTTGAGCTCAGCTCTTTTGCGCCAAGATCAATGTAGTCCCTGGTAAGGTCTTGGGGATGTCGCCATGGATCGTGATCGACGCAAACTCGGCCCGCTTGAGCCAATCTGAATACTGCGACAGGGTCCAGCATTCGCCTTCCGGCGTGTGGGTCAGCGTGTAGACGGAGAAACGCAGCGCAAATGTCGGCTCGGTGCGTTCTTCGTTGGGCACAAAATCGTTCACAACGAAAATTCCGCCGGGTTTGAGCGCGGAGTACGCCTTGGCAAACAGCTCCTGATTGCCTTTGGGCGATTCGAAGCGGCAGAAGTTACTCGCCAAAACCAAATCATAATGATTCGTTTCAATGTTCGCCGTATGATGCTCGCCGTCGATGAAGCGAATCTTTCCTTCGAGACCGCGTTCCTTGTTAGCCTTCTTCGCCACCGCGTTGACGTTGGGCCAATCCAACTGCGTGACCTGGGCGGTCGGATCGCGCGTGACAATCGTCATGCCAAAAATGCTCGAGCCGCCGGCGATATCGAGAACTTTGATTCCTTTGCGCTCACCGCCAATTTTGAGAATATCGCAGAGCGCTTTTGCCGCTGGCTCGGCGATGACAATGATGCCAAGCACGAGCTTCTCCCAGACTTGCAGCTCGGCGTTGGTGTCCATGCGCCTGAGCGGCTTGCCGGTTTTGAGCGACTCTTTCAAGTGCGCCATGCCGTCCCACAGCGCCAGCGCGACATGGCGGAAGTCGCCGCAGTAGGAAGGCTTGCCTTCGACGAGAAAGACTTGGCTGGTCGGCGTGTTGTAGTAGCAGCCGTCTTTTTTTTCAATCAATCCCAGTGCCAGCAAACTATCGAGCACGATTCTGGTCGCGCGCGGATCGGTGCCGGCCGCGCCGGCAATCTCTCCGGCGCTGTGCAAGCCCTCGTCGATGTGGGTAAAAAAATCGTACTCGATCGCGGCGTCGAGGATCTGGCTGTTGGCGAAGTCGCCGAGAATCCGCATCAGCGGCCGCGGCGACAGTTCTTCTCGGCTAGCATCGGCCATGATTATTCTTTGTAAAAGCCTTCCTTTTTGATCTGCTGGTAGACTCCCTCGAAAAACATCGCGAAATAGGAAGTTCCCATGCGCATGCAGTATTCTAAATTGAAACCAGGCCGGGTCTCGGCTCTACCTTCGATCAGCAGGTTCTTCAAAACCAGCCAATCGAGGTCGGCGTGGGCCATGATGCCGTCATGTTCTTCCAAGTCGGCCTTGGCGTGGACGCGGAAATAGACGATTTTCTCTTCAGGAAACTGGTAGCTTTTGCGCAGCGCGCCGCCAAAAAACCGCGCCCAGTGGCCGACTGCTTCTTCGACGCAGAACGACGCCCACCATTCGGCGATGGTCCCCTCGTACAGGACACCGCGGTAATACTCTAAGAAGGCGCGGCATTCGGCGAGCATTTCGTACTCGACCATTTCTTCGTCGCGCAGACCGAAGTTGCGCCCCTGCTCAAGCACGATTTGGATATGGCCCGGCGGCTTGGGATGGATCATCTCATCGGCCACGTGGGCGGCAAAATGTTTCAGCAGCTCGGGATGGCGTTTGAAGAACGGCTGCTGGCGCTGGTAGGCAACGCCGTGGAAATTGTTGATCTCGGCGACGAAGCCGTACCAGTTCTGCCAAAAAATTTTGATCGCCTCCATCGGCAGCGTGCCGCTGCCCATTTCGGTATGAAATCGCCCTTTGATGAGCCACTTATCGGCGATGCCCAAGAGGTATGACTTCAAGTCGGCGATGACCGCATTGGCTTCCTGCTCGGAAAGTTTCTTGCCGGTAAAATCTTGTCTGCCTAGTCCCATGGGTTGTCCTCCTAAAGGGCGCTCTAGCAGAGTGCGCCCGGATTCAGAATGTTATTTGGGTCGACCAGCCGCTTGATCTCTTTGACGACGTCATAGAGGCTGCCCAAACGCTGGTACGGCACCGGGCCTTTGGTGCTGAGCGTCGGCGCCGTCCAGACCACACCGCGTTCGTTGCTAAACTGCGCCACCATGCCCATCCAGCGCCGCAGCTTGCCGACGTCTTCATCGTCGTAGGGATTGTAAAAAGTAAAATACTCTTCTTTGATCGCCAAGTCGCGCGTTACGTAGCTGTCGTGCTGCGGCGAATGCGCCGCGTCCCAAAGGCCGCACTCACGCTTGGCCGCCTCGTCGAGATCGTACATTTCCTTCATGAAGCGCAGCGGATACATCTTCGACGTCACGGCAAACATTCCGGTATGCCGCACCACCACGCCGCACCATCCATCGGGGCCCATAATATGGTAGTCGGGCCAGCTGTGCAGGCCATGTTCCTGGGCCTTGGCGCCCATCGATTTTTCGGCGATCTCCGCAACGTCGACGCCGCCCGCCGATTCGTAAACTCGCCGCATCCGCTTTTCTTTAAAAGCCAGCTCTTCCTGATCGCGCGCCATGATCACGGTCTTTAGGAAAAACCAGGCATCGTCAGGAACTTTTTTCTTGTCGTACAGCCCCTCTTCCAGGGGCCAATGGTACTGCCAGCGATCGGTGAAGTGAATATCGAAGACCACTTCGCCTTTGACCAATTCGATCAGAGAATTCTGAACTTTCTGAAGCTGATCGCGGCGAAATGTGTAGCAGTAATCGTGCAGCCATTCGCGCCTGCCCTCGATCGCCCGCAAACAAACCTTGCTGATGATGCCCATCGAGCCCGCGGCCAGCGTGAATAAACCCAGCAGATCGGGCAAGTGAATCCATTTTTGAAACGGCCCAAACGTGGTGCCTTGATTCGCCAGCGCACCCAAACGAATGGTTTCGCCGTTGGCAAGAATAACTTCCAGTCCCAGCACCATGTCGGCGATCCAACCGTAGCGGCTCATGCCGTAGCCGATGCCGCCTTTGTTGATCATCGCGCCGATGACCACGGCTGGACCGTAGGTGCCAAAGTTCGGCAGCATCAGGCCATGCTGGCGCAGCGCGTGATGGATCGCATAAACGCTCGCGCCGCCTTCGGCGATGACGTAGTTCATCTCCCGATTGACTTCGAGAACCTTGTCCATGCCGAGCATGTCGAGCAGCAGGCCGCCCTTGAGCGGCGAGCTAAT
Source organism: Deltaproteobacteria bacterium (assembly GCA_016874755.1). Lineage (NCBI taxonomy): Bacteria > Pseudomonadati > Myxococcota > Myxococcia > Deltaproteobacteria bacterium. Next base: position 37,887 of record VGTH01000050.1, read on the forward strand.
GCCCATGCCCACGCCCCCCTTGGCAACGATAGGAATCTTGTTCTCGTTGGCAAATCGCAGAATGTCGGCAACTTTATGGCCGCCCTCGATATCGGATTCAATGCGCACAATCACATCGGGCAAAAAGCGATAGGCGCCGTAGGCCAGCGTGTGTTGATAATTGATCTTGTCGATGGGATTGGTCGAAACCAAGCGCGCCCCGACGATCTCTGTTAGCTTGGTGACAATTTCGTCTAGGGAAAGCATGACAAGACTTTTGATTTTTCAATTAGAGTTGCAGGTGGCTGCCGCCGGTTATCAGGATATGACTACCGGTCAGCATGCTCGCTTCATCACCGGCGAGAAAAGCGATCGCGCCGGCGACGTCTTGCGGGTAGAGATGTTTTTTGAGCGGCCGAGTCTCTTTCACCCGTTCCCGAAAGGCTTCGGGCATGATCATCGAAGCGTCGGTCAGCGTGAACGCCGGCGTAACCACGTTGACGGCAATGCCTAATGGACCGAGCTCGATCGCCATGGTGTTCGCCATCGACTCCAGCGCCGATTTCGCCGCGGCGTAAGCTCCCATGCGCGGCAAGGGCTGCTGCGCTAGCCGTGTGCTGACGACGACGATGCGGCCGGCCTTTTGCGCTCTCATGTCCGGCAAGCAGGCCTGCACGCAGTGGTAGAACGCCGACAGCTCGTGATCGATCGCCGCGTGAAACCTTTCCCAGGAAATCTCGTGCAGCGGACTGACCTGGAACGGGAAGTAGGCGTTGTTGACCAGCACATCGAGCGCGCCAAGTTTGGCCTTGGTCGCTGCGACCATCGCGTCAACTTGCGACCGTTGCCTGACGTCGGCTTGAAAAATCATGCCGCGGCCGCCGCCGCTTTCTATTTCCGCCAACACCTTTTGCGCGGCATCTTTGTTTTGGAAATAGTTGACGACCACGGCAGCGCCGCCTTGGGCCAGGCGAATCGCCGCAGCGGCGCCGATGCCTCGGCTCGCGCCGGTGACCAGCACAACTTTACCGTGTAAGGAAGGAGGGGTTTTCTGCTCCGCCATGACGCTGCCAGGACTATATTGCCGCCTCGCCTTGCGCGGCGTTCTTTTCATACTTGGCGGCGTTGCTCTTGAACGATTCGAACTTCATTCTCACGTAAGGCGAGGT
>VGTH01000051.1 GCA_016874755.1 Deltaproteobacteria bacterium
AAGGCCGTCTACAAACGCCCCTGAGGGCGGAGACTTTGAGCCGGCTCTTAGCCGGAACCAGGACTTTCAGTCCGTTATCCGATGCCACCGCCTTTTAGGCGGTGGTTGTTCACTCTCCATTCTTAGTCTGCTCAACGGGTTAACCGGGCGTGCGCTGAATCGCACCCCCGCGCCTGGATTGTTCACGTGATGAAGTCGATTGAGGTGAAACGCTGGAGCAGCGAAGACATCAGAGCGAAACTTTCGTTTTGTTTGCCGCTGCTTTGAAAATCATCCTCGACCCTTTCATCGCAAGTCGTAAAATACCGGCGACCGCCGGTCGCCCCGACATCGCGGCGTGAACGCGATGCCTGTTGGCTTCGCTCCGGAAGGCTTTCACTTCGTTCGACTTCACATGGCGAACAATCCGGGCTGCGGACATACTCAGACTTGACTGTCCGGGAGGCTGACGTTAGGAAGTACCCATCACAATTTTGCCGGCTCGTTCGAGCCGTGCACGAGGTTTCATGAGCGGAGCACTTTCAGGGATCAAAATCATCGAAGCGGCGAGCTACGTTACCGGCCCGTTTGCCGCGCAGCTGCTGGCCGATTTGGGTGCGGACGTCATCAAAGTCGAAGAGCCCAAGCGCGGCGATCCCTTTCGCGGTTGGGGCGATCGCAACTACGCGGCGACTTTTTGCAGTCTTAACCGCAACAAGAAAAGCGTCACCGTTGATTTTCGCAGCGATGAAGGGCGCGATGTGTTGTTCAAGCTGATTGCCGGTGCCGATGTTTTCATTCAGAACTTTCGTCCCGGTGTGTTGGATAAACGCCGCCTGGGCTACGACAGTTTCAAGGACATTAATCCGACGTTGGTCTACTGTTCGATTTCCGGTTTCGGACCCAAAGGACCCTATCGCGACATGCCGGGCTACGACACCATCGGGCAGGCGCGCAGCGGCTTACTCAGTATGCTCACCGACCCCGGCAAGCCGCAGGGCATGGGCATTTCTTTCTCGGATCATCTGACCGGCATGTATGCCTGCTACGGCGTGTTGGGCGCGTTGATGAACCGCATGCTCAGCGGCCAGGGGCAGCATGTGGAGACGTCGCTCTTGCGCGCCTCGGTTTCGTTTGTCAGCGAGAACGCCGCGCGCTATTTCGAGAACGGTCATGTGCCGAGGCGCAAGCACCGCACGACAACGGCCGGCGTGTTCGCTTTTGAAGACCAGGGCGGCCTGCCGTTTGTTTTGCATATGTCATCGCCCGATAAGTTCTGGTTGGGGCTTTTCGATGTCGTGGGCAAGCCGGAGTGGGCGCAGGATAGCCGATTTAACAACCGCAAAGCCCGGATCGACAACTACGATGTGCTGGTGGAAAATCTCGGCCCGATCTTCCGCCTGGGCAAACGCGACGATTGGTTGCGCCGGTTGATCGAGAAAGATGTGCCGGCGGCGCCGATCAACACGCTGGACGAAGTTTTCGCCGACCCGCAGGTGGCGACCTATGGTTTTCCACAAGATGTCGTGCACCCCAAGATGGGCAAAATGAAGCTGGTGGGCAATGCGGTCGATATGTCGCGCACGCCACCCAGCATCGACCGGCCGCCACCGGTGTTGGGTGAACACACCGAGGAAATTCTCGGCGCTCTAGGCTACGACCAGAACGCACTGGCAACGCTGCGCGAAAAGGGCGCGGTGTGACACGCCACCCCAGTCTGATTCCGCTGTCGCAGGACCACCATCACGCGCTCGCGCTGGCGCTGCGCTGCCGCAAGCAAGCGCTCGGTCAGATCAAGCCGATGGGTGTGGTGGGTTTGGCGGAACGGGCCAAAGAGTTTCTAGATTTTTACGAAAAAAATCTGCGGGCGCATTTCGCTGCTGAGGAGCAAGAACTGTTTCCGTGGATGCGCAGCCACATTGCCGCAAGCGCGGTCATGATTGATGAACTGCTGCGCCAGCACGAAGAGCTGCGCCAGTTTGCCGCCAAGATTGCAGCGGGGGTGGGCTTGGCGAAATTGATTTTCGACCTGGGCGATTTGCTTGAGCGTCACGTGCGCAAAGAGGAACGGGAGCTTTTCCCGCTCTTTGAGGCGCAAGCACGGGAGTCCGAAGCACAGCAGCTAGGTTCAGCCATCCAGCGGCTCCTGTCACAAACAGGGTAGCATTCCGCTTTCTGGTTTGGCTCCCCGCTCCCTGCGCTTAGCCCTTTGCCTTTAGCTGAGTTCAGTCCATCAACTTCAGCAGCACATGGCGGCGATTCTTCGTGTGCGGCCGCACTTGGCCCGGCCAGCGGCCTTCTTCGATCGCTTTGTCCCAGGCCGGGCTGGTTAGCACGTCCGGGCTTTCCAATTCGTAGATCGCCGTGTAGGTCGGCTCGTTGGGGATCTCGATGGTCTTTCTCTCGCCGCCGATGTTCATGGTCAACGTGCCGCGTTTGTAACGCGAGACACCGAGCACGCCGGGGACTTTCAACAGATTGGGCACATGTTCTTTGTCGTAGACTTCATTGAAGATCGCGTCATGCTCGGCGTCGACGTCCATGCTCGCGATCATCAGATACTTTGCTTTGCCTGCCATGTTACTCTCCTAAATCTCTTTTCCGAACTTCGTGTCCTTCGCGCCTTCGTGGTGAATGTGGATTCCCTCTACATGCCTAGGAAGCTGCCGATCTCCGGCGCCGGCGATTTGATCTCGACGACGATCGACTCTTCGATGCCTTCGACGCCGTGCGGCACGCCCTTGGGGTGGCGGCAGACATCGCCGGGGCCGAGAATATATTCCTCTTTGCCGACGGTCATTTTGACTTTGCCTTTGACGACGTAGGCCAGCGACTCGTGGTTGTGTACATGCAGCGGCGCGCCGACGCCGGGCGTGTAATGAATTTCCAAGAAAGTCATTTCGTCGCCTTTGATCAGCGGCTTGACGAGCAAGTCGCCGCCATACATCGGTTTGCCTTCAATCGCTTTGACTGTGATCGCTTTGACGTCGGAGTTCTTCGATAGAATCATGCTGGCTCCTTACTGAACGATGAATGGTTCATTATCAAGATTTGCCGAGTCAGTCTATCGCCGTCGTTGACAGGGTTGTTTGCGTCGCCCTATAGTCCGGTAAAAAGCGCCGGAGGTGGGTGAATTGTTAGTCGAGGGTTTCGATCATTTCGTCGTGCCGGTCAATGACGTGGTGGTTGCTGAAGAGTTTTATTGCCAGGTTTTTGGCGGCGCGATCGCCAGGCGCAACGGGCTCAACGTGCGCTCGCAGCCGCTCGGGCCGCACACTTTTTTCAACCTGGCCGGAAAGCGCATTGGCGTTTATCTGCAGAAAGAAGAACGCGGCACGGCTGTCACCACGCGCGGGGCGCCGACGTTTTCTTTTACGACCACAGCAAAGGGCCTGCAGGAAGTAGTGGCGGTGCTCGAGCGCTGGAAACTCAAGTTCGAGGGGCCGGTGCCGCACAGCCACTCATTCGCTCTATCGACATTGTTCTTTGCTGACCCCGCGGGGAATCATTTTGCGATTTATGTGCCGAGCAAAAATGGCAGCGCGACTGGGGCGCAGCGTCTGACTGGTGTTGGCTATTTGGAGTTAGAGGCGCCAAAGCTCGACGCCTCGATTAAATTCTATGAGCAAGTGCTGGGCTTCGCGCTTGTCAGCCGCGGCGTCGATCCCCAGTCTGGAAAGAATCAAGCGACCCTGCGCATGGGCGGCGGGCAGATATTGTTCCTCACCGAAGTGGCGTTCGGTCCCAAAGGCTACCCGATGAGCCGGCTGATTCCCGGGCCGCATTTGGGCTTTTACGTCGCGCCGGCGCAATGGCGCGAGGCGTTGGCGCAGCTCGATCGTCTAGGCATTCCCAATGGCGATCGCGGCGAAGAGGCCAAAGGCCGGACAGCCGGCGGCACGCAGGGGACCTACATGGACGATCCGGCCGGCAATGTCATTCAGTACATCACCGAAGGTATGCAATAACGGCAGCAACTTTCACAGGAGGAGTTTATGGCTAACAATTATGTCGACGCGGACGGGCACGTCATGGAAGATGCCGAAGATATTCTCTCGTACGTCAGGGCGCCGATGAACAATCGCGGCACCCGCAATTGGCTGCCGAGTCTGGACCATTTTCATACGCCGGCCGATGGCACGCCGCGCACGCCGGGAACTTTCGATCCGAAGACCGGCCCGGAGGAGTGGCTGCAATTTCTCGACAAGACCGGCACCGATTATACGGTGCTCTATCCGACGGCTGGCTTGGCCTATGGCAATGTCGCCTATCCCCAGTGGGCGCTCGCCTATGCCCAGGGTTACAACGACTATATTCATAAACGTTACTTGCAGCGCAGCCCCAAGTTCCAGGCCGTGTCGCTGATCCCGATGCAAAACGTTTCCGATGCGGTGAAAGAATTGCGCCGCTCGGTGAAGGATTTGGGTTTCATCGGCGCGATGATTCCGTCCAATGGTTTAACTCGCCACGTTAGCCACGAAGAGTTCTGGCCAATCTACGAAGAGGCGGAAAAGTTGAACTGTGTCGTGGCCGTGCACGGCGGCAGCTATATCAATCTTGGCTTCAACACTTACACGGTGTTTCCGGCGACGCGCGCGCTGGGCATGCCATTCCCCTTGGCGATTGCCGCCACCGGCATGATCGTCGATGGCGTCTTCGATCGCTTCCCCAAACTGCGCGTCGGTTTTATGGAAGGCGGCACGGCGTGGATACCGCTGGTCATCGACCGTCTGGAACGCGAGCTCGAGTACGGAGGCCTCAAGCTCAAACGCCATCCCGAAGATTATTTCAAAGACGACCGCATCTTTATCGGCTGCGAAGGCAACGAAAAGGCGTTGGCTTATGCCATCGAACGGGTCGGCCCGAAGCCGTTCATGTTTGCCTCTGACTTCCCGCACGAAATCTCGATCGCTAACTGCATGGAGGAGATCGACGAAGTTCTCGAGCGCACGGATCTCAAAAAAGAGCACAAGGCGGCGATTCTCGGCGACAACGCGCGGCGTTTTTACGGCAAATAGGCGGCAGGGGCGGCCGGTGGGTTGCCCGCGCCTATCCTCGCGCTGTTTTCAGACCTTTGCCGTCAGGGGCTTTTGTAGAATGCAGCCATAGTTGAGCGTGAAGCTCTTTCCCTTGTCGAGGCGATCTAAATAGTAGCACGCGTAAGGAACGATAAAGCGCAGAAAAGCCGCGCCGGGTGACGGATCGGAGCGTCGAGAATTTTCCAGAGCGCGCGCCGCTTGTTGGGAAACAGATAACGGTATGAAAGCGACACGCGGTGGCCCAAGTACCAGAAAAACCCGCCCATGGGCGCGATCGATACCGGTTCAAGCCCCGCCTGTTCGCTGAGATAGCGTATACCGGATGAGGTGAAGCGGAAATAGTCGTTCGGCATGCCGTGTTCTTGCCAGCCCTGCGGTGCGATGAGAAAAAGCTTGCCCCCCGGTTCGAGCACCCGGGCAAATTCTTTTAGTGCCGCCAAGGGCTCCCTTAGATGTTCGATCACGTCGACGTTGATCGCCGCTGGTATGCTGTTGCTGCGAAACGGCAGATGGTACAGGTTGGCGGCCAAGTCGACGTCGCCGTAGGCGCGCTTTTTGACCGGTTTCATGTCGAACGCAAGATAGCGAGCATGGGGGGAAAAATTCTTGTGTTTGCAGTTGCCGGCGCCGGCGTCGAGCACGATGGCACCAGGTTTCACTTCCGCGGCGACCTGCAGCAAGAAATGATCGGTGGCATGGCGCGCTAAACGCACCTTGGATGCGGGTTTTACCACGGGGCGTTATCTTCTTGATAAGTATTTTTGATAAACGTCGTCACGGCGATTCTTTAGGAGAGGCAGTTTTTCTCTGACCTCGTCGACGAGGGCGAGGTCCGCTTCGACGACGGCCAGTCCTTCGCTATCACCTAGCTCGGCAAGTGTTCGGCCGAGCGGGTCGACCGCCATGCTGTGGCCAGTGTAGATATTGCCAACCTGATTGGGCGCAACCACGAAGCAACCGTTCTCTAGTGCCCGCGCTTTGATCATGGTCTGCCAGTGCTCGACCTTCAAATCTCCTTGCACCCAGCCCGACGGCGCCACCAGCACGTTGGCGCCTTGCAGCGCCAACATGCGCGCCATTTCCGGAAAGCGTAGATCGTAACAGATCATCGTGCCGATGTTGGCCGCGGCGATCTTGAGCTGCGCTCCGAGCTCTGCGCCGGGGTGAAATTTGTCGGACTCTTTAAATCCAAAGGCGTCGTATAGGTGGAGCTTTCGATAGCTTGACGCGACCTTGCCGTCGGAGCCGATCCAAACCGCGGTGTCGTAGACGCGCTCTTTGACTTGGCAGGTTTCGTAGATCGCCGCCAGGACGAAAAGACGCGCCTGCTTTGCGGCATCGCACAGCGGCGCGATGAAGGCGCCGTCTAGCGTTTCCGCCATCTGGCTTAGCTCGGACGCACTCTGACTGCCCGGCGAAAAAGCCATCAGGAATTCCGGAAAGACGATGAGCTCGGCGTTTTGTTTTTTGGCCGCGCCGATCAGCTCAAGGGCCACCTGCAAATTTTCCTTCTTATCCGTTGTAGATTTTACTTGCGCGATGGCGATTTTGAGCATCGTAGATTCGCTTTCCGCTGGATTATCGTTGGGACTCAAGCTATCCAAGTGGTAACTCGCCGTCAACTCTCATGGCCGACCAGCGGATCACACCACGCCTACAAAGGCTTGCACTGGCTAACGTTTGTTTAGGGCAATTTATCAGCGCGCTCGATTCGCGGTCAGTTAATGTCGCGCTGCCGACCCTGTCGCTCTACTTTGATGACTCCATGGCGGTGGTGCAGTGGATACCGCTGGCCTATCAGTTGACCATCGTTGGTTTGGTGCTGAGCATGGCGCGTCTTGGCGATATGCTGGGGCGCAAGAAAATTTATGCGCTGGGCTTTGCGCTGTTAGGCTTGGGCTCGGCGTTGTGCGGCCTCAGTCCGCAGCTTTGGCAAATCATCGTTTTTCGTGTGGTCGAGGCGGTGGGCGGCGCTCTGGTCTTGGCCAATGGCCGAGCCATCGCTTCGTCGCTCTATTCGGAGGCCGGCCGGGGCCGCGCCCTGGGCATGATGTCGATGTCGTTTCATCTGGGCTACATCACCGGGCCGTCGGTGGGCGGTTTTCTTGTCGACACGGTGGGTTGGCGTTGGATCTTTTTCATGAACTTGCCCGTCGCCGCCGCGGCAGGGTACATGGCGTGGCGAATTCTCCCCGAGACCGTGACCGAGAAGCGCGATTACTCGATCGATCCGATCGGCATGATCACGCTGCTCGTCTCGGTTGTCGGTTTGATCGTCGGCTTGCAGCAAATCGCCAAGTCTGGCTTCGGCCTTTACGCGCTTGCGGCCATTGCGGTGGCGCTCACGTCCTTTGCCTTACTCCTGCACTTCGAACGCAAGGCTGCGGCGCCGCTGCTCGATCTTTCGCTGTTCAAAACGCGGCTGTTGTCGGCCGGCATCGTCAGCCATTTCTTCGTGACTTTGTCGCATACCTCGACGTTTTTCCTGCTGCCGTTTTATCTCCAAGGCGTGCTGCACTATTCCCCGACGGAGGTCGGCATCACCATTGTCTTTTTCTCCCTGGTGATCGTCTTTCTCGCGCCGCTCGGCGGTTGGCTGGGCGACCGCTTGGGCTCGCGGCTGCTCTGCACCGCGGGCGCGGCGGTGACAGTGGCAAGCATGGTCGGTTTCGCGCAGCTCGACGCCGGCAGCGGACGCGTCGCCGTGATGGTGCCGCTGATGCTGCTCGGTTTAGGCTGGTCGCTGTTTCAGTCGCCCAATCTGAGCGGCATGTTCAAAGCCGTGGCGCCGCGCTACATCGGCGCGGTGAGCGGTTTGTCGCTGACCTCGGCGAATATCGGCAACGCCATGGGGGTCGCCGTGGGTAGCGTGTTGTTTTTGCGCTGGCTGCATTTCTACGGCTTGGCCGGCAGCGCCATCCCGCCCTACACGGAATGGGCCAACAATCCCGCGGTCTTTAACAATGCGTTTCAGAGCTCATGGCTGGTGATTGCCGGTATGACTGCGATCGCGATTGCCGCTTCGGCGCTGCGCGGTGCAGACCGGCGAAAATGAGACTTTCGGCATATGGTGGATGGAGAATAAGCTGCTAGTCTTGGGACAGTTTGACAACAGGTGTTATAGGTTGACAATAGAAGTCCCGTTAGCGATGGGTGATGCGCAATGATGCGCCAGTGGGTTTGGGCAGACTCTGATCAGCAGCAGGAAGCGGCGTTAGCGCAAGTCCGTGGTTTTGAATTCGAACAGTTCGTCGCTCTCCTAGGCGCAACCCCGGTGCGGGTGTTGGAACTTGGCGCCGGTCATGGTTGGTTGGCGCGGCGCTTTTCGTTGAGCGGCCATACCGTCGTAGCCCTCGATATCCCCGCGTCCGAATGGCGCCAGCACTGGTCGCCTACCACGATTGCCTATGATGGTGTGAACCTCCCGCTACCGAGCCTGAGTGTCGATGTCATCGTGTCATCCCATGTTCTCATGCAAGTTGCGAGACTCAGCGAGCTTCACAGGGAGATGCGCCGCGTGCTCAAGCCGGGCGGTTATTGTTTACACTCCTTGCCGACGCCGGCGTGGCGTTTGTGGACGACCGTGATTAGCCCGGTCGTGGGAGTGCGCAAGGCGATCTTTTGCCCGGCGCCGAAACTGGGCAAGCGCGCGGGCCACATCCCGCGTTTTCTCCATCCCGCGATAGCGCGCGGCCTGGTCGGATACTACGCAGTGAAGTCCGGGGTCAGACTCGATGGCAGCCGCCGCTCGTTTCTCGGCGAGATTATCGCTTTTTCGGAGCCGCGCTGGCGGCAGCTTTTCTCTCAGGACGGCTTTAGCGTCGACATGAGTTGGCCGATGGGCATTTTCTATACTGGCCACTCGCTGTTGGGAAACGAACTTCCCGTGGACTTTCGCCGGCAGCTTGCGCGGATGATCGGGTCATCATCGCGGCTCTATAAAGTGTGCCCGATCTGATGGCGTGTGTTGGTGCGAACTTCAAACGTTTAGCTGGGTGCCGGCTTTTTTCTTGAGGATATTTTCCAGCACCTTGGCCCCCAGCGCCACATCGGCGACCCCCTGGCCGGCGTTGTTCTTGTAGAACGTGATCTGGTCGAGCCTCGTGCGGCCTTCGTTGTTGCCGGCGAGGATGGAGCCGATCTCGATCAGTTGCTCCCACTTGATGACGCCGCGGTTGACCGGGTCGAAGATATCGGCTTGCTCGTCTTGGACCGCCTGTTGGATCGACACGATGCCGTGCACGTTACTTTTTGCCAACGTCGCGTCGTCGATCTCACGCCGCTTGGCGGCGGTGAAGCCGCCTTTGACCAGGCCGACGTTGCTGCCGACGATGGTCGTCACATGCTGGCCCGGCTCGAGCAGCTGGCCGTCGAACACCGGCACGCTCGAGTTGGTCGCGGCGAGGATAATATCCATGCCGCGCACGGCGTCGTCGGGTTTATCGACTGGGACGATGTTGATGTTGGTGATCGGTCCCATCTCATCGGCGAACTGTTTTCGATTGGCCGGATTGCGGCTGTAGACTTTGACCTCCGTCAATTTGCGCACCTGCATGAGCGCCAGGAGATGATTCTTGGCCTGGCCGGCGGCGCCAAAGAGGCCGAGGCGTTTGGCATCGGGCCGCGCTAAAATGTCGGTTCCCACCGCGCTGGTGGCCGCGGTGCGCAGGCCGGTGACCGCGATGTTGTCGGGCAGCTCCGAGCAGGTGATCTCGCCGATGATGATGCCTTTCAGTTCGCCTTCGGCGGAATCGTAAAGCACGATGACGGGGTGATTGAGGCGCGGATAGACCTGCTCCTGCGCCATCGGCTTGACCCATTCGCAATGGGTCATCAGCCCCGTCGCTTTCGCCGCCGGCACGCCGCCCTGATGCACGCTGACGCGCACACCCGTAGGAATGTGAATGCGCCGGCGCGGCGCATTGATCTGGGGATTTTCGCCCCACTCGCGAAAGCCGAGCCGCACGGCTTCGACGGCTTCCGACATGGTGACGATGCCGCGGATCTCTTGGGGGGTGACGAGAGTTGGGAACATGGGAACTCCGGATAAGTATGAATTATGAAAGCGGAATTATGAATTAACCAGACGAGACAACGCTAACGTCGCCGGCCCCGTTTCCGCTTTCATAATTCGGCCTTCATACTTTCTCTAAAGCGTCTTCGCCACCTCGGGCCGCGCAATCAACGCTTCCCCCCAACGTTTGAGATTCGGGTAGTTGGCGTTGATCTCGACCGTGTAGCGCTGGCGCCGGGTGTAGAAGGGAATATAGGTGACGTCGGCCAAGGTCATATGCTTGCCGACGAGAAACTCTCGGCCGGTCATTTCTTTTTCGAGCGTGTCGAGATGCTGCTTCATGCGCTCGCGGGCTTTTTCGGGCTCGCGCTGCTTTTGCAGATCGGACGCTGTCGGATGCACCCGGCTATTGAAGAAGTCGACCCAGATTCTCACTTTGGAGCGCTCCACCAAGTCGCTCGGCAAAAGCCGCGGCTCGGGGAATTTCTCTTGGAGGTATTCGTTGATAATCGCGGATTCGTAGATCACCGCTCCATCATCAACCAGAACCGGGACTTTGCCGTAGGGATTCTGCTGCACCAGATCGCTCGGTTTATTTTTCAGGTCGACCTCGATCAAGTCATAGGGAATGCGCTTCTCAGACAGGACAATCCTAGTCCTGTGCGCGTAGGGTCAGGTGTGAGCGGAATAGAGTTTCATCGGCGTGACCTCCTGTTTCTGCCTAAGTATCACCCTCACAGAAATGGTTCAAACCTCGTGTTGGTTGAGCCACTCCCGCAGTGCATCTCCGACTAGATTGAGAGCCAGCACGGAACTGTCGCCCTTCGTTTAGCATTGTGCCCACGATGGCTTCGGCGGCTCGACGCCGAGGCCCAAAAAACTCAAGCTGCCTTCGGCGACGATGGCCGCTGCTAGGCCGAGCCGTTGAATACTGAATGTATTTTTCAGTATGCCGGCTTTCTGGTCAAGCGGGCGGGCTTTAAACTTAGCCGAGCCAACACTGGCGCGGTCACACTCATCCAGCGTTTCGGCTCGGCGGCCAATCTGAATGTTCATCTGCATTGCCTGGTGCTCGACGGTGTCTACCTAAACCGCGACGGCGTGCCGGTCTTGCACGAGGCGGCAGCTCCCACGGTGGAAGAGCTGGAAGTTTTACTCGCTAAGATTATCACGCGCACCATGCGCCTATTGACACGCTTGGGCGCTGTCAGCGAAGAACCAGATCAGACATAGCTCGCCGAAATGGATACCGACGGCGCGCTCAAGGCTCTGCAAGTTGCCTCCTGCACTTATCGTATTGCGCTCGGCCCACGCGCTGGGCAGAAAGTGCTGAGCTTGCAAAGCCTGCCGAGCAGAGCCAGGGTGTCCGCCCCGGAGCTGCAGGTCAACGCGCACGGCTTTAACCTGCACGCAGCGGTGCGCTGGCGCGCCGATCAGCGTAAAGAACTCGAGCAGCTCTGCCGCTATATCCACCGGCCGGCCCTCGCCAACGAACGGATCAAACGTAATCGCGCTGGCCAAGTCGTGCTGCAACTGAAGAGTCCCTACAAAGACGGCACCACCCATATCGTCATGAGCTGCTTGTGCAAACTTTCTGAAAACACACCACAGAGGTCACGGAGAACACAGAGGAAAAGACAGAGAGAAAAACTATTTTGAAAAAATCACACTCCCTCTCTCTTCCCTCTGTGAACTCCGTGTGCTCCGTGGTGAGAGATTCCCGTTGCTCCGTGGAGCATTGCCCCAACTGCGGCGGCGATTTGAAGATCATCGCCTGTCCTGAGCATCGTCGAAGGCCGGCGATCGAAGATCCGCCGGTGACTGAGAAGATCCTCTCCCATCTGGGCCTGCCGACCCGCGTCCCGCCGCGCGCGCCGGCTCGTCGAGTCGATCTGTTCCAGACCATCTGACAGCCAAAAACCGCCTGCCAATGCAAGCCGACGCAGCCGCTCGCTCCGAGGGGCGATACAGAACACTTCGCGCGCTGCCGAGCGCTGCGCGGCCCAAGCCGACCGAAGCCAAGCCGCAAATCTCAGCGATATATTTCCGGCCAGGGAAAAAGATGGTTTGAATCTCTTATACTTAACTAGCGGCTGCCGAGCCGCTCCTGGAGGCCGTCGCCCACCAGATTCAGCGCCAAGACGGTAATCATGATCGCCAGTCCGGGGTAAGTGGTCAGGTGCGGCGCGACGAGCAGAAATTGTCGGCCGTCATTGAGCATGGATCCCCATGAAGGCGTTGGCGGTTCCACACCGAGGCCGAGAAAACTTAGACTGCCTTCGGCAACGATGGCGGCGGCAAGGCCGAAGGTCGCTTGGATCATCAGCGGCGGCAGCAGGTTGGGGAGCAGATGGCGAAAAATGATTCGTCGTGGTGCCCCGCCGAGGGCTTGCGCTGCTTGAATAAACTCGCGCTCACGCAGCGCAAGGATTTCGCCACGCACCAGCCGGGCGTAGCCGGTCCAGCCAATTAAACAAAGAGCGAGAATCACATGCTGCAGGCCAGGTCCCAATACCGCGGTAAACGCGATGGCGAGGAGAATGCCGGGAAACGCTAGCAGGATGTCGACCACCCGCATAACGGCCAGATCGACCCAGCCGCCAAGATAGCCCGCCAAGGCGCCGAGGCAGAGCCCGATGGTGAGCGAGATGGTCACCGTGGCGATGCCCACCGTCAAAGAGATGCGACCGCCGTAAATCACCCGACTCAAGATGTCGCGGCCAAGCTTGTCGGTGCCCAATGGGTGGTCGCTGGAATAGCTGATCAAATCGCGGTCGAGTTGTTGCCGGGTCGGTGGATAGGGCGCCAACAGCGGAGCGAACAGCGCGCTGGCGGCGAGCAGTAATAAAATCGCCGCGCCACTGATCAACCAAGTTCTACTTGTCATAGCTAATCCGTGGATCGACGACGCGGTAGAGTAAGTCGGTCAGCAGATTGACCAGAACGTAGGAGAGCGCAATCACCAACACACAACCCTGCACCACCGGATAATCGCGGGTTTGGATCGCCTGCACGGTCAGCCGTCCAATGCCGGGCCAGGCGAAGACTGTCTCGGTGATGATCGAGCCGGCGAGCAAGCTGCCGAATTGCAGGCTCATGATCGTGATCACCGAGAGCAGCGCATTGCGCAGCGTATGTTTGAGCCAAACAAGTTGTTCTTTTAGGCCTTTGGCGCGAGCCGTGCGGACGTAATCGGCGTCGATCACCTGGAGCAAACTGGCGCGCAGGATGCGCGTGAGGATGGCAGCCATGCCGAGCCCGAGTGTCAGGGCCGGCAAGACGATCGATGTCAATGCGCCTCGGCCCGATACCGGCAGCCAGCCCAGTTGAATGGCAAACACGATCATCAAGAGCGGGCCGAGCCAAAAGTTGGGCATGGACAGGCCGAGCAGGGAAAAAGTCAGGGCGGCACGGTCGTTGATCTTTCCCTTGTTCATCGCCGCGCCGATGGCGAGTGGAAATGAGATTACCACTGCCATTAGCATCGCGAAGGCCGTCAGCTCAACGGTCGCAGGCAAGCGAGCCGCGATCAGTTGGCCGACGCTCGCTTGCTCATAGAGCGATCGCCCAAGGTCGCCCTGCAGCAATCCGAGTAGAAAATTGCCGTACTGCGCGAAGAGCGGCTGGTCGAGACCGAGGGCGCGGCGCAGCTCTGCTTTGTCGGCGCCGCTGGCGGTTTCGCCGAGCATGACTTCGACGGGATCGCCCGGGACCAGGTGAATCAAAAAGAACACCAGCGTGATGGCGCCCAATAGCGTCGGCACAAGCAGCAGCAAACGATGCAGCAGGTAGCGTCTCACGGGGTTACCGACACTTGCTTGAATGACACAAAGCTGCCGTCGGGGTAAGGGACGAATCCTTGCAAGTTGCGTTTGTGCGCGACGACATTTTTGACCCACCACAGCGGAATGTAGGGCAGCTCGCTGGCAAGAATCTGTTGCACTTGGCCGTAGATTTTTCTGCGTGTAAATAGGTCGGTTGTCGTCCTGCCATCTTCGAGCAGCGCGTCGAGCTGAGCATTGCTGTAGCGACCGCGGTTGTCGCCGTTGGGTGGAAAGCTCGCCGAGTGAAAAAGTTGGTAGTAAATATCGGGATCGTGAATGCCCACCCAGGCCAGTGAGAACAGGTGAAAGTTGCCTTTCTTGACGTCGCTAAAAAACGTGCCCCATTCGTAGGTGCGTATTTCTAGCTCGATGCCCACTTGCGCCAGCTGTTCTTTCAACGCCTCGGCGATGCGCCGGCGCAAATCGATGTTGGTGGTCTTGTAGGACAGACGAAAGCGCGGCCGGGGGCCGTCGCCGTCAGGGTCGGGATAGCCCGCCTGGTCGAGCAACAGTTTCGCTTTGGCTCGATCGCGGGGCCAACCTGGCACTTGATCGTTGTAGGCCCAGTTGAGCGGCGAAAGCAGCCCGCTGGCGGCGACGCCAGTGCCGTTGAGCAAATGGCGGATGATCGCGTCGCGGTCGATGGCATGGGCAAGCGCCCGGCGCACTCGCGCATCGCGCAAAATCGGCTGACTGCAGTTGATGCCGATGTATTGAAACGTCGTCCCCTGGTTGGCTTGGAGCGAGGCATTTTCCTGCTTGGCGAGCCAAGGGATGACCTCCGGCTCGATGTCGTTTTGCAAAAAATCGATGCTGCCTTTCTTGAATTCCAAAACCCGAACCATGGCATCGGGAATCGACTTGAATACCAGGCCGAGAGCCTTCGGTCTGTTCTCCCAATAGTTGGCGTTGGCCTTGAGCATCACGCGCTCGCCGGGGTCGATCTTTTCTAACATGAACGGGCCGGAGCCGGGCGGCGGCTGGCCGCTCGGACCGATGGCCGTGCCCGCCGGCACAACGCCGATGGTGAAATGCTCGGGAAAGGGCGCGTGCGGCTGGCTCAAACGAAAACGAATCGTGTGCGAGTCGAGAACGTCGATGCCTGCCAGCGCCTTTAGCAGGCTCCTTTTAGGCGAAAGATTTTTCGCATCGCCGATCGATTCGTAGGTGTACTTTACATCGGCCGCCGTCAGCAGCCTGCCGTCGTGGAATTTTACGCCCTCGTGCAGCTCGAAAAGATAGCTGCGCGCATTGGGCATGGTCCAGCGGCGCGCCAGCTCGGGCTGCAGCTGCGATTTTTCATCGACGCGCAAGAGCGCGTTGTAGATCAAGCCGCCGACGCGCGACGAGTTGGCATCGGTGGCAAAGCGTGGGTCCAGTTGCAGCGGAAAGCTCTCGATGCCGATGGTGATGTATCCCGGAGGGGGTTGCGCCGACGAGCCGCGGCAGCCGCTTAGGGCGAGCAAAAAAAACAGTAGGAGCAGAATGAGTTGCAAAGACAGGCCACAGCAGAGCTGAAGGACGCTTCGGAATCCTTCGACAGGTCTCCGGACCAACGCATTGTCGAAGCAGGTTCCGGCCGTTCTTCACCTCCGCGGAAAATTTTGACTGAAGATAGCCGGTTTGCTACTATGGGTCAATTTTCCAACCCCATATGCTCCTCCGGAATTGTCACCGCACGGGTGTGTTGGCGCTGAGCTTTCTGATCGCTCTCTTGCGCCAGGTCTCCCATGGGGTGGCAGCAGAAAGCGGTCTGGTAGCGCCCAGCGGCCTGGAAAAAAGCGTCGAGTTTTGGCAGCAGGTGTTTGGCAAGTACGATTCCAAGACCGTGCTGTTCTTTGACCCCTTCGATCAAGCGACGATCTATTCGACCCTGAAAATCAGCGATTCACCGGCGGGGCGGGCGGCACTAGAAAAAGAGCGGCGGCGCGTGCTCGCCGACCACGATTTGGATGAAGAGATGGGCCGGCTGCGCACCCAAAGGGGCGCTAAAGACCAGTTTCTCGCGGGCCTGCGCGCCGGCGGCCGCTACTTGCCGGAGATGAAGAAAATCTTTCGCGACCAGGAGCTGCCCACCGACCTAGCTTATTTGCCGCTGGTGGAATCGTTCTTCAATCTGCGCGCCCGTTCGCCCGTCGGTGCCGCCGGTATTTGGCAGTTCATGCCCGAGACCGGGCGAAAGTTTTTGCGCATCGATAACACCGTCGACGAGCGTTTGGACCCGATCGCCTCGACGCGTGCTGCCGCCAAACTACTCAAGGAAAACTATCAAATTCTCGGCAGCTGGCCGCTGGCGATCACCGCCTACAATCACGGCACCGAAGGGTTGTTTCGCGCCATCCAGGTGACCGGCTCGCGCAATCTGGTCGATATCATTCGCCGCTACAAGTCGGATCGTTTCGGTTTCGCCTCGCAGAATTTCTACGCAGAATTTCTCGCGGTGGTGTACCTGGCCAAGAACAGCGAGCGCTATTTTCCCTTTCTGCGCATGCAGCCGCCGCTGGTGCTGCGCGAATGGACCGTCAGCCACACAACCAGCGTTGAAGCGATGTTGAAGCCGGCGGCGATCACCGCCAAAGATTTCTATGGCTGGAACCCGGCGCTTGCACCCGGGCTAAAACAACTCGCCGCCGGTCAACGGATCAACTTGCCAGCCGACAAATACGACAGCTTTATCATCGCGCAGCGCCGCGCAGCCGACAGCCGCAAGGAAAAAAAACCCACAGTTGTAGTTGCTGCGCCCGCAACGGCCGCGAGCAAGCCCGCGAGCGCCAAAGCGCCGGCGAAAGTGCGCTTGGCAGCGGCGAAGCCGTCGAAGGTGAGCAAAGCCAGCGTCGAGCGCGCCGGCGCGGCTGCGCCGCGGCTTAAAATCGCCAGGCGGCGCGACACAGTGGTGCCGGCCGGCTAAGCGATGGCGGCTTCCTGGCGGACGTCAATTTCCCGTCGCGCATGCTCGCAATTTTGTGCGCCGCCGGCTATTTGCGCTTGAAGGCGGCGAACATTGCCCTATAATAACCTCACTCTATGGACGTTTGGCTGCTCAAGCTGGCCGCATTGGTTTACCTGATTGCGGCGGCGAGTTTTATCACCTATTTGTTCTCGCCCAACACTTCCATCTCAAAGCGTTCGCCGTGGATTTTGTTTGTTGGTTTCCTGTTCCACAGCGCGGCGCTGGCGGCTCACTTTTTTCTCGCCGGCTATCTCAACGTCGCGCAGTTTCGTGAGGCGGTAACGGTGTATTGCTGGTTGATGGTGGCCAGCTACTTGATCGTGCAGATCAAATACCACCTGACGGTGCTGGGTGCGATCATCGCGCCTTTGGCTTTGCTCATGACCCTGGCGGCCTTTGCCTTTGGCAGAGGCGGCGAGCAGCTGCCGCCAGCGCTGCAGACCTATTGGCTGCCGGTGCATGTCACTCTGGCGTTTCTCGGCAACGCGGCGTTCGCCGTCGCATTCGCTGTCAGTCTGATTTATCTCTTGCAGGAACATAAGCTTAAGCAGAAAAAATTTACCTCATTCATGAAGCGCTTTCCGGCCCTCGAGACCCTCGACCGGTTGAACTACGTCTTGCTGGTCTGGGGATTTCCGCTGATGACGCTCGGCATCGTCACGGGCAGTCTGTGGGCCGGGGCCCATTGGGGGCAGTATTGGTCCTGGGAGCCGCGGCAAATTGCCTCGGGTCTGGTTTGGATGTTTTACGGTGCGCTTTTGCACGGCCGGATCACCGCCGGGTTGCGTGGCAAGAAGGCCGCGCTGCTCACGATGGTCGGGTTCTTCGTGGTGCTCGGTTATTTCTTGATCGGTGACGCACTTTTCCCCAGTCGTCACGGCGGAAAGTTTGAATAGCCGTGCATAAAGAGATCGTCATTGTCGGCATGAACCATCGCAGCGCCCCCATCGAGGTGCGCGAAAGCGTGGCCTTCGAAGAAGCCTACGTCAACGACGCGCTGACGCGCCTGCGCAGTTATCCGACTATCGAAGAAGGCGTGATTCTTTCCACTTGCAATCGAGTTGAAGTGGTCGCTGCCGCGTCCGATGGCCGGTTGGCCTCGACGGCAATCAAATCGTTTCTTGCCGATCAAAAAGCCCGGCGCCACGCCGGCGATCTCGACGAGCATGTTTACACCTACCTCGGGCCCGACGCGGTGCGTCATCTGTTTCGGGTGGCGGCTAGTCTTGACTCGATGGTTGTCGGTGAGCCGCAAATACTCGGTCAGTTGAAGGAGTATTACGACGTCGCGCAAAAGGCCGGCACGGTGGGAACGCTGTTGCACCGGTTGTTTCATCGTTCGTTTTCGGTGGCCAAGCGCGTGCGCACGGAGACCGGTATCGCAAGCCGCGCGGTGTCGGTGAGCTCGGTGGCGCTTGATTTGGCCAGACGTATCTTCGATCGGCTCGATGACAAGGCTGTGATGCTGATCGGCGCCGGTAAGATGGGTGACCTGATGGCGCGCCAGCTGCAAAACAACGGTGTGCAAAACTTGATGGTCACCAACCGCACGTTTGAACGAGCGGTGGAGCTGGCCGAGCGCATGCGCGGCAATCCGATCCGCTTTGAAGATTTCCCGCGTTACTTGAAGATGGCTGATCTGGTGATCGGTTGCACCGGCGCGCCGGACGTGTTGCTTGACGTTCATGCGGTCGAGCGCGTTTTGAAAGAACGCAAATACAAGGCGATGTTTTTTATCGACATCGGCGACCGGCGCAACTTCGATAGTCGCATCAACGATCTCGACAACGTTTATCTTTACAACATCGATGATCTCAAAACGGTTTCCGAAGAAAATCTCCAGGAGCGTGCCAACGAAGCGCAAAAAGCTGAGGGCATCGTCTTAGAAGAAGTGCAGAGCTTCGGCCGTTGGATCGAGTCATTGGAACAGGTGCCGACGATTACCGCGCTGCGCCAACGGTTTGATGACATTCGCCGCGGCGAAATCGAGAAATCCCTAGCTGGCAGTCTGAAGGGGCTCTCCGAAGAGCAAAAGAAAGCCGTCGAAGATATGACCGCGGCGATGATCAACAAGATGCTCCATGGGCCGACCGCGCACTTGAAAAATAACGGGCGCAGCGATGACGACGAAAGCCTGCTCTACGTCGCGGCGCTGAAGAAGCTTTTCAACCTGGAGGAAAAGTGAGCCGTATCCGGCTCGGCACCCGCGGCAGCACCCTGGCGTTGGCGCAAGCCAACTGGGTGAAAGCGCAGATCGAAGCGCGCGGCGACAACGTGGTCGAGCTGTCGATCATCAAGACCAGTGGCGACCGCTTTGTCGACACGGCGATTCAAAACATTGGCAGCAAAGGCGTCTTTACCAAAGAGATCGAAGATGCGCTGCTCAACAACGAAATCGATTTGGCGGTCCATTCGATGAAGGATCTGCCGACTGAGTTGCCTGACGGATTGGCGATCATCGCTGTGCCGGAGCGCGAAGACGCGCGCGATGTATTGGTTACGTCGAAGGGCGCGCGCCTGGCCGAGCTGGCGTCCGGGGCGAAGCTCGGCACCTCGAGCCTGCGCCGGCGCGCCCAGCTGCTGCATTACCGACCGGATATTTCGGTTGTCAATTTGCGCGGCAACGTCGACACGCGACTAAAAAAACTCGACGCCGGCGCAGTTGACGGGCTGGTGATGGCAGCGGCGGGTTTAAAGAGAATTGGCCGGCAGGCGCGTATCACGGAATATCTCGACGCCAGCGTTTGTGTGAGCGCCGTGGCCCAAGGGGCTTTGGGCATCGAAGCGCGCGCCGATAGCCCGCTCAGGCAAGTGCTTAGTTTTCTCAATCACGCTGCAACGCATACTTGTGTGCGGGCTGAGCGCGCTTTCCTGAGGCGTTTGAGCGGTGGCTGCCATCTGCCGGTGGGCGGGCATGCGGTTATTACGGACCGCCAGCTAATTTTGCTCGGTATTGTCGCCCAGCCCGATGGCCAGTTGCTTCATCGCGGCGAGCTTTCGGGGCCTATCGATGGTGCCGAAAAACTTGGCGAGCAGCTTGGCGAAAAATTGTTGGCCGAAGGGGCGGCGAAAATTCTCGCCGCAGTTTAACAGTTTGGGAAAATGGCATCGGCTTCAACGCTAACTAGCGACGCCCAACAGGGGCTGGCCGGACGGCGCATCGTGGTCACCCGCGCCCGCGCACAAGCAAACGCGCTTGCTCAGCGCATTGAAGAATTGGGCGGCGAAATTTTTGAGTTTCCGACGATTGAAATTCAGCCGCCGGAAGATTTCACCGCCTTCGACGCCGCGGTGCGTAATATTGAAAGCTACGATTGGTTAATCTTCACCAGCGTCAATGGAGTCGCGCCGTTTCTCGATCGCTTGGGGCGATGTGGCAAAGACGAAGGGTTGCTCGCAGGTATCAACGTCGGCGCCATCGGCCCCGAGACGGCGAAGACCTTGGAAGGGGCTGGGATCAAGGCCGAGCTGGTGCCGCAACAATTTCAAGCGGAAGGGATTCTGGAGACCTTGAGCCCGGCGATGATGCGTGGCAAGCGCGTGCTGATGCCGCGCGCGGCCAAAGCGCGCGAGATCTTGCCGGACACGTTGCGCCAGTGGGGCGCTACGGTGGATGTGGTGGTGGCCTATCAAACGGTGTTGCCGGCGCCGGATACGGCGCCGCTCGCTCGGCTGATTCATGCTCGTGCCATCGACGCGATCACGTTTACGAGCTCGAGCACGGTGAGCAATTTTGTGCGGCTGTTCCAGCAGCAGAAACTTTCTGAGATCGTTGGCGACACGCCGCTGGCGTGTATCGGTCCGATTACGGCGAAGACGGTGAGCGATTTGGGTGGCACGGCGCAGATCGTTGCCCAGGAGTTTACTATTCCGGGATTAGTCGCCGCGTTGGTGGATTTTTTCGGGCGATCCGACCGCTCGCCGCGCAGGGGATCAGAGGCATAAATGGACTTTCCGAGCTATCGGCCGCGCCGTTTGCGGCAGAACGAACGGCTGCGCGGTATGGTGCGCGAGACCGCCTTGAGCGCGCAAAATTTTATCTATCCACTTTTCGTCGGCCCGGGGAATAATAAAGTTCAGCCAGTATCGTCCATGCCGGGTGTGGCGCAGCTTTCGGTGGATCGGGCGGTCGGTGAATGCCAAGAGGCGGCCTCCCTAGGCATACCTGCGGTGATCTTGTTCGGCCTGCCGGAACATAAAGACGCGCTGGGCAGCGAAGCCTACGACGATGGCGGCATCGTCCAACAGGCGATTCGCGCCATCAAGGCCAAAGTTCCCGAGCTGTTGGTGATCACCGATGTTTGTTTGTGCGAGTACACCGATCACGGCCACTGCGGCGTCATCAAAAATAACGATGTCGACAATGACAGCACGCTCGATTTGCTCGTCAAAGAGGCGCTGTCGCACGCCGGCGCCGGCGCCGATATCGTTGCCCCGTCCGATATGATGGACGGCCGGGTGAGGGCGATTCGCAATGCGCTCGATGACGCCGGGTTTCACAATACGCCGATCATGGCCTATGCCGCCAAGTACGCGTCGGGATTTTACGGTCCGTTTCGCGAAGCCGCCGAGTCGACGCCGCAGTTCGGCGACCGGCGGTCGTATCAGATGGACCCGGCCAACGCTGAGGAAGCGTTGCGCGAAGTGGCGCTTGATATTCGCGAAGGGGCCGATATCGTGATGGTCAAACCGGCGCTGGCCTATTTGGATATTATCTATCGGGTGAAGGAGAAGTTCGGCTATCCGGTGGCTGCCTACAACGTCAGCGGCGAATACTCGATGATCAAAGCGGCGGGGCAGAATGGTTGGATTGACGAGGCGCGCATCATGATGGAAGTTTTGTTTGCGATCCGGCGCGCCGGGGCGGACATGATCTTGACCTACTTTGCTAAGGATGCCGCGCGTTTATTGCGCGGCCAGTAAAACACTTCAGGGAGCTTGGCATGAAAACATTTTTGATTGCGGTGCTTTGGTTTGTGATCGCCGGCATTTGGAGCCAGGCTCCGGCCGGTGAAGCGTGGCAAGCCAATTGGGAAAAGACCGTCGCAGCGGCAAAGAAAGAAGGCAAGCTGAACCTTTACGTCGGCCGCTATGGCAGCGAGCCGCTGCTGAACGAATTCCGTAAAGAATTTCCCGAGATCAAATTGGTCACGGTCAACGGTTCCGGCAACAGTCTGGGCACGCGGATCATCACCGAGCAGCGCGCCGGCTATGTGGTCGCCGATCTGTTCAGCGGCGGCGCCAATACCAACTATGAAGTCCTCTACGAAGGCAAGGCGCTCGACTCGATCAAGTCCTTGCTGGTGCTGCCCGAAGTAATCGATGAAAGTAAGTGGTACGAAGGGCGGATTCGCTACACCGACGCCGAGCAGCGCCATGTGTTGGTTTACATCGCCAACCCGAGCTCGTCAGGATTTTACTACAACACGACGCTGGTCAATCCCAAGGAGTTCAAATCCTACTGGGATCTGGTCGCGCCCAAATGGAAGGGCAAGATCGTGTCGCAGGACCCCTTGGGCACTGGCCTTGGAGCCTCGCTGCAGCACTACTACTATCATCCGGAACTGGGTCCCGATTTTCTCAAGAAGCTGTTCGGCGAGATGCAGCCGACGTTCGGACGCGATCGTCGGCAAATCACCGATTGGCTGGCCCAAGGGCGCTTTGCGCTCTGTGTCGGCTGCCGCGATACCAACCGCGCCAAGCTGCAAGGCTTGCCGGTGGACGAGATGGATCAGGTGGAGTGGAAAGAGGGCTTTAATATTACTTCGGGCGGCGGCTCGATCAGCTTCATTAAAGGCGCGCCCAATGCCAACGCGGCCAAGGTCTTCGTCAATTGGTTTTTGTCGCGGCGCGGCCAGGTCGCGCTGCAGAAGCATCAAGACCTTTACGGCGAAGACGCGCCCAATTCGCGGCGCATGGATATCCCCAAAGACATGCTCGCGGCGTCGATGCGCATGACCCCGGGGCGAAAATATTTCGACGTCTCCGACCCGAAGTACGCCGACATGACACCGATGTTCAATTTGCTTAAAGAGATTGTGAAAGGGAGAGAAGGGAAGACTGAGAGGGGCGGATGAGAGGGTTGTGAAATAGCGAGTTGCTGGTGTTGCTAACCCCTTGCGCGTGGGGTTTTTTCGATTTTGAGCACCAGCCAATTGTAGAGAATTGCAGATGAGTAGCCGACGACAAAACCAACCAGCGCACCGTAGAGCATGCCGATAAAGCTGCCGAGAAGCGTTACCTCATACCCGGGAAAAAACTGATTCAACAGAGACAATCTCGGACCGACGACGTCGCCACCTTTCAGGACCAGCCACAAGGTAGCGGCAAATAGTCCAAGTCCGCCAATAAAAGCACAGACGACGCCTTGTACCATCGCGTTCAAGCGCAAGGTGCGCGTGAAAATCAAATCTTCAAGAGACGGTTTTGCTTCCATCGTGGGACCCTACCAGTGTGGAGTTTATCACAAACTACGATCTGAATTGCAATTGACCATCGGAGACGGGA
The DNA here is from genome assembly GCA_016874755.1 of Deltaproteobacteria bacterium. Taxonomy (NCBI): domain Bacteria; kingdom Pseudomonadati; phylum Myxococcota; class Myxococcia; species Deltaproteobacteria bacterium. The sequence goes on from VGTH01000051.1 coordinate 23,314, forward strand.
GCGACGCGCCATCAAGCAGAGCCTCGATCACGCTCGCGGGAAGCGGCGCTTTGAGGGTCTCCGAAACATATCCGAGTGTGACGGCCAAGGGCACCGACAATTGCGCGCGCGCCGTGCACGCGAGTATCAGTTGCCAGTCGAGGTCCGGATGTTTTTCCCCGATACGCCAAACGTCCGAAACCCAGCGCAGTGAATAGCGATTGGAAGAAGAGAACGCATGCGCGCAAACGTGCAGCAAGCTGTCTTCTGGACTCAGGATGGTAGCGTTGATTCCGAAGACCGGGTGGCATTGAGCCCGATCCAGCATCTCACCGGCGATCTGGTGCGCATGCGGGGCTTGGAACAACGCCGTGTGCAGCTCCAACGGCAGGCGCGATTGATGATCTAAACGGACTGACGGCCCGGGTTGCGGCGCAGCCACTCGGTGAAATCCTAGCTCGGTGACAGACTCAGCCGCGAGCGCAATGTCCAACGGGCTGAGCAACAGATCGATGTCATGGCAGTGGCGCATGGCTGGCGGATAGACGGTTTCCGCCAATGCCACGCCTTTGAGGACGATCACTGGAATCGCCGCTTGTTGGAGACGCTCAAGCACGCTGCGAAAGAGCCGCTGATAGATTTCCCGCCGCAGGCCTTCTTTGAAGTAAGATAAGCGCAAAAAGGGTTGGCTCTCTTTGTCCATCGGAAAGTGGTGCTGCTGGTGCGCTTGCGAGAGGAGTAGGCGCAGTTTCTGAATTGCGGGGTTGTGGCCAATGAATCCGGTTTGCGTGGTGGATTGCCATTGGCGCCAGGCCGCCGGGTCGCCGAGCAGGCCGGCGCGCAAGAGCAGCGTTTCTTCGCCGCTCGGTAAGATGGCTGCGAAGGGTCGCAAAGGTGTTGGTAGTTCGTCCATGGTTGATCGATGACGCAGTGGCTCTTCGTGCACTCGGCGGGACTAGCGTCGATGCCGACTATCGCTCAGTGCGCACCCGATAGATGACAGCCGATCCGTTCTCTGCGACCAGCTCCAAGCCGGCCGCATGGCGTCGGATCATCGGCTCCACGTGTTTCCAAATGGTTGTGACTTTTTTATCGCAGTACAGATACGTCGTCTGTGCCTCTCTGATCTCTCGATATGACTTATCGGGGTCCACCGTAAGTGGCACCGGCCAGACCTTGACTCCGTCTCGCAGGAAATAGCGCAGGATGTTGGCATGCATAGTGGCCACGACATCCGATCGGGTCAGCCGGTGCGCGTTCTGCCGGACCAAATCCAGAAACGCCTCGTGGCCCTGATAGGCGACGACCTCGCCGCGCTTGCGCGCTAGCTCGGCACGCTGCCCTTGCGCATAAGAGTAGCCATTCCACCAATAGGGACTGATACAGATCACCGCAGTGAGGGTGAGCGCCAGGCCGCCTCTGGCCCAGCTGGGTTTCGGCCAATGGGTTATCCAGCGGGCGCCAGTGAACGCCAGCAGCGCGAGGACCGGGATGATCGGAATGATCAGGCGCGGCACGCTTTCCCATGCTAGGAGCGCCGCTACGTAGAAGGATAGAATGGTGACGTGTAGTGAGACGCGTTGTTGCACGAATGTCACGACGAAGCCGAGCGCCATCAGCACGCAAATGACCACCCCTGACAGCCGCAAACCCCTGTCATTCGAAAATATGTAATAGATGTGGCTCAAGACAGTTTTGAGATTGATGGCGATGCGTGTGCCCCATTCGAGCAGTCCGGGTGAGCCGGAATCCGCGAACCAGGGCTCGCGCATTAACATTATCTTGAAGTAAGAATATTCACCGCGCTGTCCCAGCAGAGCGACCGGCAGGGCGACCACCATGAAGGCAAGGGCAAGGGCACCGATCGACTTCATTCGGCTGTGGCGCGCCCGCAGGAAAATGCAGGTAACGTAGGCGAGAAACACGAAGAGCCCCGTGGTTCTCAGCGCGTAGCACGCAGCGAGCATCAGACCCAATCCCGCGGCCGAGCGCGGGGACATGTTATCAAGTTGATCGTCGGAGAACTGCCAAATCGTGAGCATAAGCATGGCGCTAAAAGCTGGGTCCGACAGGATATACGTACTAGCTTCGATAACGGTCTGCGACAGAGCTAGAAAGTGCAAGAGGAGAAGTGCCGCCACCGTGTCTGCGTATCGGCGGGCGATGAAGAAACTCAACCCAATGTACGCGAGCACGAGTAACTTCGTGAGCAGATTGAAATAGAAATAGTCACCGGACGGCAGTATCGCCGCGAGGGCATAGAGCGCCGAGGTCCCGGGTGGAAAAAAAGTTAGCGATGCCCCCGAAGCGCTGACATAGCCACGCAGCGTAGCCAAAGAACGGGCCCCTTCGACGTACTGGGTAGAGTCGGGCGAGATGAACCAGGTGCCGCTGTTAAGACCAAGATAAAACAGCACGACGCAGCTCAATGCTATCCAGCTGACGATGTCGATACCAGTTTTGCCAACCCTGAGCATGCTGAAATTGCCGATCGTTGGACCCGGAGATTCAATTAATTGCTACAAACCCTGCTGACTCTGCTGCCAGCCGGCAACGACCTTTTTATAAAGCGCGTCGGATTCGTCTACGTAGCGGGTTAGTCCAAACAAACGATTGGCGCGTAGGCGCCCTGCCTCGCCCATGCGACTGGCGGTTTCGGGATGATCGAGCAAGAAGGCGACTGACTCTGCGAGTTGCTCTGGATTTTCTTTTTCCACGAGCAGGCCGGTCTCATGGTCTACGATGTTTTCTGGAAGTCCACCAACTCTCGTGGCAACTACCGGACGAGCCATGAGAGCGGCCTCGAGCGCGACGAGGGGAAATGCCTCCTCGGTGCGAGACGGCACGAGAACCAAGGTCGCCGAATTCAATATTTCCCCAATGCGACCCGGCTCAACCCAACCGAGAAAATCCACCCGCGCGCGAATGCCCAACTCGGTTGCTTGAATCTCAAGATCTCGGCGTGCAGGTCCGTCGCCGGCGATGATGATTCGGAGGTTGGGATACCGTTGTTTGATCTGATCGAAGGCGGAGAGCACAAGGTCAAATCCTTTGTCACGTGCCAGGCGGCCGACACACAAGAGACTAGGTTTATCGAATGAGAGCGGTTTTGTGTTATCAGATGGAGCTCTGACGCCAGGATAGAGGATCGTTGCGCGAACCGTAACTTCGGGGACCAGTAGCTGGGTTTGCTGCAGCAGAGCTTGCGAGGCAGCAGTCAGCCATTGGGCCGAAACGAGTGTCTTGCGCGCTAGCGAAGACTGCGCCGACTCTGCCCTGGGCAATGCGAGATGGAGTGATACCAGCGTCGGGGCACTCCACGCTCGCGCCGATTGCCAATGAAAAAACGCCGTCGGATCGGGGAAGTTTAGATGAACTAGATCAGGCTTGAAGCTTCGCTTTAACTCAAACACTCCTTTTGTCGCACGTGCCAGCAATTCGATATTTCGCTCGTGCAGCGCTTGCCAAAACGGAAAACGATAGACGGAGATGCCATCACTCTCGACTCTATCGGGAAGGTCATGATCGGCGTGGGAGGTTACGACGACAAACTCGTAGCCGCGCTGCTGCAAGAGAGGCATCGCCTGGCGCGCCAGCGCTTGAATGCCGCCGACGTGGGGCCAAAAGAGTTCGATCCAGAACAGAATGCGCACGGCAATAAAACGTCACAGTTTGCCGGAACGGTCCGATTCTGAATCGAGCTTGGGCCAACGATAGGGAACTACCGAGCCATCGCGTAAGCGTTTCCGGTCGAGCATGGTTTTTATGATCTGGAGGAATTCTTCCTTGCTGGCGTTCGTGCGGCGCCGCGTATGATTGGCTGGGTGCATGCGGTGATAGAGCAGCACATCCGGCATAAGTTCCATGATGGCGCCCCGATCCGCCAAGCGTAGAAACCATTCGGTCGCGTCGCCGAACCATAGGGAGTCGTCAAATCCGCCGTATCTTTCAAAGACTTTTTTCTTTGCGAGCAGCGCCCCCGTCGTATAACCCGGCACAGCCTTGGCCCGTGGGTGATCGCGCAAGCGCGCGGCTTCCTCGCGCAGCTCATCAACCCAGAAGGGTTGTGCGTGGGCGATGCAAAGATCGAGGTTCGGACGGGCATCGAAGCGAGCCATCTGACGTGCCAGTTTGTCGGCATGCCAAAGGTCATCTTGATCTAGAAACGCGACAAACTCTCCTGCCGCCGCCTGCCAGCCCAGATTACGCGTCGCCGATGGGCCGCGATTGTCTAACTGAAGTGTGCGTATGGCCCCTTGCATACCAGCGAGGATTCGGGCTGTACCATCCGTCGAGCCATCGTTCACGACAATGATTTCGATGGGTCGGTAGTTCTGTGCCAGGATGCTGTCGAGGGCCTCTTCCAGGTACCGCTCACCGTTGAACACCGGAACAATGCAACTGACAAGAGGTAGCGCCATAGTCGTCGTTCCTAATCGGTTGCCTGACTTATGGCTGGGGGCGGGGTAATATCTCGTCCGCGAAATTTCGGATTTATTTGTCCTGCAGGTTGCCCAGGTTGGAGGGTTCAGGCAAGGGAGTTCAGCGCTGCGGCGAGTCGCTGAGCCGCGACCTCTTGCGAGTAGTGATGGGTGACTAGCGCCAAGCCGTGTTCGGCTAAACTTTGAGCTAGATGATCATCATTCCAGAGCGATGCGATCGCCTCAACAAACTCTTCTGCGGTTTCTGCCAAGAGCAGGTGTTTCCCATCTTTCACGGTGAGACCCTCGGCACCCAGCGCAGTGCTGATGACGGGGAGCCTTGACGCAAAAGCCTCGAGGATTTTGAAGCGCGTGCCGCTGCCTTGAAACAGCGGAACGATCATTGCCGAGGCGTTAGCGAAGTAAGGACGCATGTCGGGCACGGCGCCGTACAGAGCTGCGCTGTTGACCTTGGCAAGCATAATCGTTGCAGCGCCGGCTACGCTAACAAACGGACGGTTAGAGCACAAGCTGCCGGCTGTTTTACCGTTTTAAGCCGTCAGAACGTATCGAGAGCTTGCGGTTAAAACTTATCTTTCTTCAAAGACTTTAAGGATGAAGGCCGAGCCCGCAGGGCATCGTCTTTGGTGACCCGGTCGAAAACATGGACACCCGCGTTGTGTAACAGGGTTGGCTGTGAGATGGCCCGTTTTGCTGTTGCGGAACAGACGGTGCATTTCTTGAGCGGCCGTTCGTTGACCTTTTGAATGGCTTCGAAACGGTGGCCTTTAGTGCATTGATATTCGTAAAGCGGCATGGGCGAAATCGTAGCTATCATATCGATCGGAGCGCCACAACTCGACTCAACTCGACGTCTGTTCTTGTCACCCAAAAAGATTCCTGTTATAAGACTCTATGTTTGCAGCGTTTCTTCAAGTGTCAACAAAACCCGGGCAATGGTCTGGGTTTTTTTTTACCTCAATCCTTGAGGTGAGAAGATGTTAGAGCAAGAAGTCCTGCCGGTCGGCTTAACCTTCGACGATGTGCTGCTCATTCCCCAAGAGTCGGCGGTCTTGCCACGCGAGATCGACGTCTCGACCAGGCTCACCGAGCGCATCAAGCTCAATATTCCCTTGATCAGCGCGGCGATGGATACGGTGACCGAATCACGCACTGCTATTGCCATGGCTCAGGAGGGCGGCTTAGGCATCGTTCATCGTAATCTTACGGTTGCCGCTCAGGCGAGCGAAGTCGAAAAGGTCAAGAAGTTCGAAAGCGGTATGATCAGCGATCCGGTGACCGTTGGCCCGGAGCAGAAGATCTACGAAGCCCTCGAAGTCATGCAGCGCTACGGCATTTCCGGCTTACCGGTCACCAAGAACGGCAAGTTGGTGGGTATTCTCACCAACCGCGATCTACGCTTTGAAAAGAACCTCGATCGCACGGTTGCCCGGATCATGACCAAGGACAAGCTCGTGACGGTAAAGCCGGGCGTCAGTCTCGACGATGCCAAGGTGCTGTTGCACCAGCACCGCATCGAAAAACTGCTGGTCGTCGATGAAAACTACGAACTCAAAGGGCTGATCACCGTCAAAGATATCGAAAAGAACATTCAGTTCCCTAACGCCTGCAAAGACGAACGCGGCCGTTTGCGGGTTGGCGCGGCGGTGGGCGTCGGCGATTGGGAGGAGCGCTGCGAGGGATTGGTCCGTGCCGGTGTCGATCTGATCGCCGTCGACACCGCCCATGGTCATTCGAGAAACGTCCTCGATGTCATCGGTCAGATTCGCCGGCGCTATCCGGATATCGATATCTCGGGCGGCAACGTTGCCACCGCCGAAGGAACGACTGCGCTGATCGAAGCCGGAGTCAATGTTGTCAAAGTCGGCGTCGGGCCGGGCTCGATCTGCACTACACGAATCGTTTCGGGAGTCGGAGTGCCGCAAATTACCGCCATCGGTAGCTGCGCCAAGGCCGCGGCGAAATACAACGTGCCAGTGGTCGCCGACGGTGGCATCAAGTTCTCCGGTGACATCACCAAAGCGATCGCAGCCGGCGCCGAATCGGTGATGATCGGCAGTTTGTTTGCCGGCACCGAAGAAAGCCCCGGGGAAACGATTCTTTATCAGGGCCGCACCTATAAATTGTATCGTGGCATGGGCTCGCTGGGCGCCATGGGCCAAGGCAGCAAAGACCGCTACGGCCAGGCCGACGTGATGGAGTCGAACAAACTCGTGCCCGAAGGCATCGAAGGGCAGGTGCCTTACAAAGGCTCGCTATCGTTCAATATCCACCAGTTGGTCGGCGGCCTGCGTTCCGGCATGGGCTACCTGGGCTGCCGCGACGTGGCGACGCTGCGCCAGAAGGCGCGCTTCATGCAGATCACCGCGGCCGGGTTGCGTGAAGGCCACGTGCACGATGTTTTTATCACTAAAGAGGCGCCCAACTACCGCGTCGAATGATTCTCGTCCTCGATTTCGGTTCGCAGTACACCCAATTGATCGCTCGCCGAATTCGCGAGTCGAAGGTGTATTGCGAGATCCATCCGTTCAATATCAGCCTGGAAAAAATCCGCAGCCTCGATCCTGAAGGCATTATTTTATCCGGCGGCCCTGCTAGTGTGTATCAAGACAACGCGCCGAATGTTTCTCCCAGGCTGTTCGATTTGCCGGTGCCGTTGCTGGGCATTTGCTACGGCATGGGGATCGTCAATCTAAATTTCGGCGGCGAGGCCGCGCGCGCCGATCACCGCGAATACGGCCCAGCCGATTTGATCATCGATAGCGACAGCGATCTGTTTCAAGGTTTCGCCAAAAGCGAGACGACGCGCGTCTGGATGAGCCACGGCGACAAGATGGTTTCATTCCCCAAGGGTTGGCAGATCCTGGCGCATAGCGCCAACTCGCCAATCGCTTCGTTCGCCGACCCGAGCCGGCGCTTGTTCGGCGTGCAGTTCCACCCCGAAGTGGCGCACACGAGCCGTGGCCAAGCCGTGCTCGATAATTTTGTTTTTCGTATCTGTCACTGCCAACCCGCTTGGACGATGGAGCATTTCATCGACAGCTCGGTGACGCGGATTCGGACGCAAGTGGGCGAGGGCCGGGTTTTGTGTGCTCTCAGCGGTGGCGTAGATTCCAGCGTCGCGGCGACGCTGGTGTACCGGGCGATCAAAGATCGGTTGATTTGCGTGTTTGTTAACAATGGGCTCTTGCGTAGGAACGAAGCGGAGCAAGTGTGCAGTCTCTTTGTCGAACGCTTTGGCTCGAGTTTTCGCTATGTCGATGCCAGCCAGGCCTTTCTCGACGAATTGAAAGCTGTCGAAGACCCGGAAGTGAAGCGCAAACGGATCGGCCATAAATTCATCGAAGTCTTCGAGCAAGAAGCCCAAAAACTCGGCGCCATCGATTTTCTCGCCCAGGGAACGCTCTATCCCGACGTGATCGAATCGGTCTCGGTGTTGGGCCCGTCGGCGACGATCAAGTCGCATCATAACGTCGGCGGCTTGCCCGAGCATATGAAGTTCAAACTGATCGAGCCGCTGCGCGAGCTGTTCAAAGACGAAGTGCGGCTGTTGGGCCAAGAGTTGGGCTTGCCGCGTGAGATGATTCAACGCCAACCCTTTCCCGGTCCGGGTTTGGCGATTCGGGTGCTCGGCGAGGTGACGGAAGATCGTCTCAAGGTGCTGCGCGACGCCGATGTCATCGTGCTCGACGAGATCCGCGCCGCCGGACTCTATGAAAAAGTCTGGCAATCGTTCGCCGTCTTGCTGCCGATCAAAACCGTCGGTGTGGTCGGCGATGAACGCAGCTATGAGAACGTCATCGCGCTGCGCGTGGTCGACAGCCAAGATGGCATGACCGCCAACTGGGTGGACTTGCCGTTCGACCTGCTCGGCAAAATCTCCAACCGTATTCTTAACGAAGTGCGCGGCGTCAACCGCGTCGTTTACGATATTTCCTCCAAGCCGCCCGCCACGATCGAGTGGGAGTGATTAGAGGTCTTTTTGGGACTCTCAAAATCACTTGAAAAAATCCGAAAATACGAGTAATATCAATAACAAAGCTCTCGTTATCTTTCGGCGTCTCTCAGCGGCAATCAGGTCAATCCGACGGTATCGCGAACGGTATTTCCGACGGCTTGCCTGTGATCCCATCAAATACCGTCACGTGGCGCCAGACGGTATCAGAGCCAAATTGACGGTATCGGCTCTGGAGCGTGGTGAAGCTAATGGCACTCACAGACATCGCGATCAAAAATCTTAAACCCAAGGAGCGCCTTTACAAGGCATCTGATCGGGATGGTCTTTATGTGTCAGTGATGCCTAGTGGATTGAAATCATTTAGATTTGACTACCGATTTGATGGCAGGCGGAAAACGCTAACTGTCGGCCGCTATGGCGCTGAAGGTATTTCTCTCAGTGAGGCGCGTGAAAAGCTCACTACGATCCGACGCAAACTTCGTGACGGTATCGATCCAGGGTGGGGACAATCTGACGGTATTAGCGACGGTATTGAAGCCACAAGAATCTCAGAATTCGCCGAAAAGTGGATTGAAAATGCGAATTTGGCAGACAGCACTTACCTCATGCGCAAAAGCATCTTGGATCGCGAGATTATTCCTAGGTTTGGAAATAAGCGGCTTGGGGCGCTCAAGGCTTCAGAGATCATAGATTTGTGCGATCAGATCGTGGCGCGGGGGGCACCCGCCACTGCCGTCCATGTGCGCGAGATCCTGAACCAGATCTATCGATATGCCGCCGATCGGGGCAGTGAAATCGACAATCCGGCGGCCAAGATCCGAGCGTCAGCAATCGCGACCTTCAAGCCTCGTGACCGAGCTTTAAGTCCGGATGAAATTGGAAAATTCTTTCCAGCGCTTGAGAGAAGTGCGACCCATCCAGCTCTCAAGATGGCGCTGAAGTTCGTGTTGTTGACCATGCTTAGAAAAGGCGAGCTCATTAATGCTAGATGGGATTGGGTGGACTTTGAGAAAGCCACTTTCAATGTGCCGGCAGAATTCATGAAGGCTAGGCGCCCCCACATTGTCTTTCTCTCAAAGCAGGCGATCGATTTGTTGGTTGGAATGCGCGCATGCGCCGGCGCCAGCCGATTTGTTCTTCCCGGCCGATATGATTCTGATCAGCCTATTTCAGCCGCTACTCTAAACCAAACCATTTCGTACGCGTTCAAGCGTCTCGATGCTGACGGCATAAAAATGGAACGATTCACCGTGCATGATTTAAGGCGGACTACTTCTACTTTGTTGCACGAGGCCGGTTACAACAGTGATTGGATTGAAAAGTGTCTTGCGCACGAACAGCGAGGAGTACGCGCTGTATATAACAAAGCTGAATATGCCGATCATCGAAGGGTCATGTTGCAAGAGTGGGCTGATCGGATGGACTCATGGATCAGAGTTTGAGGCTAAAAACCATAAGTTAGGTGAAACATGCGATCCAAAAAACGATTCCAAGTAGCAAGTCATATCCTTGCTGAAAAACCCGTCAGAAAGAAGCTTACAAAAAACCAGCGCACGATGCTTGATGCTGCCGGAATCCAAAAGTCAAAAGGGGGAAGAAAGAAAAGACCAGAGTCGAAGCGCATGCTCGTTCTCACCACTATCGAAATGGCGCATGCACATGGGCATCCATTGACCTTAAATGAGTCTAGAGTAAAAAATCCTGATAGAAAAAAGAGCGCATTTGTCTTGGCGTCTGAATTGACAGGAGTGACGCCAGAGGCTGCAAGAAATATTTACAAAACGAGATCGAAAAAAAATTCTTCAGCTTGAGCTGTTGCAATTTTCGCAACGGGAATTTATTGATGAATGCGCAACACCTCTCTTAAGGTGTCAAAAAAATTCAATCGCCACCCAAAAAACAACTGAAATGAAGAAGAGATAAAAAGACACTTTGATCGTCTCGAATCGGAGGTGATCGAAAATGAGCTACGAAACGTTTCTTCGTCGTGAAGAGGTAATAAGCAGGGTCGGGCTTTCAGACACGACCATCTATAATCTCGAAATTTCCGGTAAGTTTCCTCGCCGTATCGCTATTACGCCTCGGTGTGTTGCGTGGCGTGAAAGCGAAATACAGGCTTGGATACAGGCGCGCATTGATCGCCCGGTACAGTTAGCGCCACATCCTGATCAATCATTGCGGCAATCTTCGTTGCGTCGTAACCACGCCCTCAAATCGTCGAAAAGCGAGTAGGGCTATGTTACATGCAAATCTGATCCCGCCATCGCTAGTTGACATCAAGGGAGCGGGTCTTAGCCATCGCGAGGCGCTTCTAACTATCTGTGATGAAGCACACTTATGGCGATCCCCATCGGGAGAAGCTTACGCATCTACGCCTGTTGATGATCATGTCGAGCAGCACGCTATTGCTTCCCGGGGGTTCCGGTACTGGTTGCTGCATCGCTTGGTTACGAAATTTTCTCAAAATGGCCGTCCCGCGTCAGTCAATGAGAACACATTTAGGGACGTCCGTAGTGTTTTAGAGGCCAAAGCAATGATTGGCGCGCCAACTTTTTCAACGCCAATTCGGGTGACAGAATTTGCTGCCGGTATCTACATAGATCTCGGAAGGAAAGACTGGTCATGTGTTCAGATTACAAAAGACGGATCTTTCATCATACCGAGGGCCCCAGTGCCGATACTGCGGAGCAAGCGCACCGGTCCGTTTGAATTACCTTCGCAAAATGGCAACTTTTCCCCACTTAGGCAGCTTCTTGGCCATTTTGACGAGGATACCTTCATCCTCCTTGTTTCTTGGTGTCTTGGTGCATTATTGCCGAAGGGCCCCTACCCACTTTTGGTTTTGGGTGGTGAGCAAGGAGCAGGAAAGAGCACATTAGCTCGATTGGCTCAGCAGTTGGTCGATCCTGTAAATGGTGATTTGCTGCAGCCACCCCGTGATGACAGGGATTTGATAGCGGCAGCGAAGATGAGTCATGTTTTGTCATTTGATAATCTATCCCTCGTCCGTGCGGAGCTCGCTGATAGTTTTTGCCGTTTAGCAACGGGCGCAGAAATTGGTGGCCGCGCTCTTTACACAGATAGTGACATGGCGTCCTTTTCAGCTTGTCGGCCAATTATCATCAATGGAATTCCAGATCTTGCTGGGCGCGGAGATGTCGCTGATCGTTCAATCATTCTTCGTCTGAGTGCTCTGAAAACGCGTGTTACAGAGCGCGACTGGCGAGAAGCTGTCACAAAAATTCTACCTAGTACTTTTGCAGCTCTGCTTAACGCGCTTAGTGAAGGGCTAAAAAACGTTGAGAAAACCGCAACACCAAATGTTCGGATGGCTGATTTTGCTCGGTTTGTCGTCGCAGCTGAGCAAGCTTTGCCTTGGTCGCCAGGTGCTTTCATGGAGGCTTATAAACGTAGCCGATTGGATGCCACAGTAGCTCTGGCTGACGGCGATTCGGTCGTAGGGGCTGTCCTCGATTTCATGGCTAACAAGGACTTCGCATGGAGCGGATCGACGTCTGAACTTTATAAAATTCTCACTCGATCGGTTTCAATAGGATCTATGAAGGCGCAAGACTGGCCAGGTAATGCTCGCTGGTTCGGTGATCGCCTTAGGCGTGCTTCGCCCGTTTTGCGAGCGCACGGAATTGACCGTTATGAATGGCGCGAAGGCGCCGGCAGGATGGTGACACTCAGAAAAATAGAGTCATTAGGTACATCAACCTCATTTGCAGCATCGGATCCAACAGCGCTCGATCGAGGGAGTGACGCTAATGTAGCTAGCGCTCCGCTGTCGTTGCGCTTATCAGAGCTAGATAGACGATTTTGAAGAGGATTTTTTTATTCCATGTCGATTCTGCTATCAGCAGTCAGATTTGACGGTATTGGTGACGGTATTGAATATTTCGGGGGTCGAGAAAAATCGGTTATTTCAGTCGCTTATTGATCCCGAGGATAATTGGGGGCCTAGTGTTTCCGGATTGCTCTGCTCCTGTAATTTCATGAAATTGCAAAAGCCACAAACATGCACTGAACGGGTGCTCAACGGCCGTTCAACGGGTGTTCGCTCGCGCGCGCGTGCGCGAAGCGTGGCGGAAATTCAATTGAAAGGCTCGCAAGAAGAAAGGTTTAGGATCCGGGCCTATTGTTTCAGAGCCCTTGACCGGCCACCGAGCTGCTCCGTGGGACTTTACACTTGACATTCGGCCGAAAAATTTCACTCTAACTTCACCCCTAAAAGTTTTGCCGGGTCCTGAAATAGGCCCGGGTTTGTTCTTGGGCCTCGACTCGGCGAGGGCACAGCGGTCTCATTCTCGCTGTTGTCATTTTGTCAACGAGCGAGGGAAGGTGTGCTCCGCCTAGTTGGAGGTTGACTTGCCAAATATTTTCGCGTATTTCTCTCAGGTGGCATGTGCTTTGGAGGATGCTGTTCAATGCCAGCAATCGCCTTTGTCGCTGATTCCGGCTCCGGCGTCGCGTTTGTGTTCGACGACTGGGGCTCTGCGGTGCGTGGATTAGACGGCACCTGGCGCTCACCCGCGCCAGCCTCTAAGGTTGGCGACTTCATGGACGAGTATACCACGGCCTCGCCGGCCGACGCCTTGGCGCTGTCCAAAGAGGCTCGTATAGCCACTCTCGAATTTCCACCCTCTGTCGAATTTTTTGACGTTGAAGGGATACCCGTCACGTTGGGCAACGTGCCAGGCGTCAAGTTTTCTTGCGCTGCCTGGGACAAGGCCGAGCCGCGCGTATTTGATCCCGTTTCAGCCAGGCGTAACGGTGCTCCAATTTCTGAGCAACGTTTTAGAGAACTTTTTGATGAATATAAGGCGGTCAGCCAAGTAGGCATGAAAGAAAAAGATAATGCTATGAAGCGGGCAAATCTGCAACGTGCTATTGAAATTGCAGTGTCGGCACACAAGAACCAGATCGATAAGGCTGGTTCGCCCTATATTCTTCATCCCATTCGCGTAATGATGTCGCTCTGCACAGAAGAAGAACGTATCGTCGGGGTCTTGCATGATGTCGTTGAAGACACTGACTGGACGATCAAACTTCTTAGGAAAGAGGGGTTTTCCCAAACCGTCCTGGACGCCTTGCAATCTGTGACAATTATGCGCGGAGAAAATTATGAAGAATTTATAAGGCGTGCGAGCCAAAACACAATCGGAAGGAAAGTAAAGATTGCCGATCTTAATGACAATATGGATTTAAAAAGGATCCTGAAACCGAATGAGCGAGACTTTGAGAGAATGAAAAAATATGCAGAGGCTCTCAATTTTTTGCGGAGAGATGAGAGTTCTACCCAAGAAACTTCCGAAACAAAAGACGGTTGCCCGCTCATGACCGAACGATAATTCTGCACGATCTTATCAAAAAGTTGGACCCTGAAGAAGTTCTCGAGATTGAATTCTGGGACCAAAGCTAAGCTTTTATGATAGTGCCTTGAGGCCACTAAATTCTGAGAACTTGTCAAATTGTCCAAGTTGGATAACCAAAGGTGCCCACCAAGGAGCGCCTATGAAAACATCCCCCCAGCGGACGCAAAAAATCACTTCGGTGAATTTGTTGATGCTGCTCGTTTAGAGCCAGTCGCGGTCACCAAATATGACAAACCAGTTGTCGTAATTGGTCGGCCCCCATCGAGTGGTCCAGGTGGAATGTTAGTTCAGAGTTGGCCTTTTCGCTAGTTGGAGCGTGGCCGGCGGCGCTGGTCGGCGTAGCGCAGCCGGCCACGCC